>JBGOXV010000066.1:0-8565 GCA_041479325.1 Thermoplasmata archaeon | reverse complement strand
CGGTATCCATTCCACTGAAGATCTCCACCCTCTGCTCGTGCTCCATCTCCTCGAGCACATCCGCCAGGTCCACCGGGTTGAGGTCGTCCAGGTGGGCCTTCAGCACCTTGAGCTTCACGTCCCCCCTGAAGCTGCTGATGTTGGTCGGGAGTGGCTGGACATAGGCCCATGAAACAGTGTCGTCGTCTATCCTGTCCGCCAAGTTGTAGATGAAGTTCGCGATCCCCTTGAGACCCATCCGCTTCAGTAGGCCGTACCTACTGAAGTCCACGTCTGTCACGTATAGCCAGCCGTTCTTGAGGACCATCTTGACATCATACACCACATCGACGTCCCTGTCCTCTATGTCCAGGACTTTCTTGTCGAGGATGTGGTCCTTGAGAAGCACGGCATTCTCCGCTGGCTTTCCCACGAAATCCTCCACCTTCTCGATGTCGATGACGATCACCTTTGTCGTCACCGACTTGACTTTCTCCCACGGTATGAGAAGGCTCGGGTATCCAAACGGCCGCTTGACGAGGAAGTGCGTTACGTAAGGGAGCTTCTCCTCTTCCACGATTAGTATGTCGGCGAGCCGGCCGATTTTCTTGCTATGGAGCATGACCTTGACGCCGAGCAGCTCACTCAGGAAGTACACGTCTTCTGGGTGGCTGGCCTTTCCAGATCCGTTCTTGTTCACCACATCATGCCCCCCTGGTTGCCCTGAGGACGAAGGCGTACCCCAGTACTAAGACCAGGAATATGAGGTAGAGCCTCAAGAAGAGGAGCGCGATCTTGACGCCCCTAGTCATCTTGATCCGAGGCGTGGCGTATTTCCTGTTGATCTCGGTGATAACGGAAGCCCTGCTCCTGATGACCTCGAACACCCGCATGTCCAACCATTCTCTGATGTTGTCAAACATTGGATTCACCCTCACATCATTTAAGCAGGCCCGGGAAGAGCACCGAGATGCTGTAAGTCGTGGATAACGCAATTATGGCGATCACAATCGAGTAGCTGACCACATTCTGCAGCGTGCTATTCTTGTACTTGCCCATCAGCTCCTCGTTGTTCAGGAGCAATATTAGGAAAACTAGGGCGGCGGGAAGCAAAGTGACCGCTATGACCTGCACGAAAAGTGTGATCAGGACCAGAGGCGCATTGGGAATCAGAACGACCAAGCCAGCGGTGATGACAATCATGAAGTAGCTGATGTAGAACCAGGGGGCTTCCCTGATCTTGTTGTTCAGAGAGTGGGCCCAGCCGAAGACCTCTCCAAAGGCCCACGAGCTGGCCAGCGAGATGCAGATTGCCCCGAGGAACCCTGCATCGAATAGTCCGATAGCAAGGAAAGTCCCGACATACTTGTCACGGCCCATGAGCGACTTTGCGGCCTCGGCCGCACTCCCAATTAGTGTGTCTGGCGGCATTGGAAAGAAGACTGTCGCCGTCACGATGATGACGAATACCGCGACGAGGACCGTGAAGATGGCCCCCAGGAGCGTGTCGAACTTGCCTAAGCTGATGTCCTTCTCCCTCATCCCCTTGTCCACGACGGCGCTCTGCTGGAAGAAGATCATCCAGGGAGCTATGGTCGTGCCTACGATGGCCATCAGGATGAAGACTAACTCACCGTTGAAACCGAGTGGGAAGTTGGGGATTGCCCCCTTCGAGATAATGTCACTCACTGACGGACGCACGAGGAAAGCAGCTGGAATGTAGACCAGGTTGAGGCCGCAGAACAGGATTGCGATCTTCTCCCAGGTCCAGTAGCGTCCCTGTAGAACGATGATCGCCATCACGATTGCGACTATGGTCACGGTCACGTAGGAAGGCACCCCGAATATGGTCAGGGCGGCCGTCATGCCGATGAATTCCGTCACCAGGGTGAGCCAGTTGAGAACGGTGAGGTCCAACAGCGAGAACCAACCCCAGAAGGCCCCGAACGCGTCGAAGATCGCCTCGGCGTGACCACGCTTGGTCACGGCCCCGAGACGTACCGTCATTTCCTGGACGAAATACGCCACTGGCCCCAGCAGGACCAGGAACCAGATGAGCCCATAACCGAACTGCGCGCCAGTGACCGAATATGTTGTGATCCCGCCGGCATCGTTGTCGGCGACCATGACGATGACCCCGGGGCCGGCGATGATAAGATACAATCTCAATGCCTTCGCGAATCTGCGATACTTGTAAAAGAAGCGGGCAATGAGGTTCATTGCGCCCCGGACAAAGTATGCCCGATAAATAGTCTCGGTCAGCTACCCAGATTGGGTTTGGGCCTGGTGGGACCCGTGACCAGAAACACCATTTAGATACCTTGCAGTCAATCCCGGCCAAGAAAGTGTAGCACATGTGGTCAGTTCGGACAGCGACATTGGAAGACCGAGATGCAGTCAAAGAGCTGTGCGTCTCGGCGGTTGGGCCACACGACTACGTGATATTCATGATTGATCCCCTGATCAAGCTGGCCACGGTCCTTATTGCGTTGGACAAGAAGAAGGTCATTGGGGTGATGGCCTATCACAGGCAGATGGATGGGAGTGCTTGGATCTCGTCCGCGCGGACCCATCCCGACTATCTGAGAAGGGGCGTCGCCGCCTCCATCATGGAGTCGTGCGAGGATCTCGCGAGAAAAGACAGGCTTGGCTCCCTCCGCCTCTGGACCGATTCGGACAATGAGCCAGGGAAGGCTGCGTTCATGAAAGCCGGCTTCAGAGAGGTCGGCCGATTTACACGAATGAGCGCGCCGCCCGCCAAGACCGGGCTGCGCGAGGACTTTGGGCCTCTTGCCTACTCCGAGGTTCTATGGACCAAAGTCCAGTCATCGAAGGTCCTGAGCAAGTCCGGTTTCTATATGAACCACGGCTTCGGGTTCCTGAAGATTACCCAGGGGCTCTTCAAGACCCTAGTGGACAAGGGCTTCGTTTATGCATGGGGACGGAACGTCGCTGTCATGTCTGAGTTCATGTTCGATGGGCTGGAGACAATGGAAGCCCAGATACTGCTCGATGATCCTCTGATGGCGGTGAAGGACCTCCCCGGGATCGCCAGGGCCAACAACATGGAGCAGGTGCACACTTTCTTGCCACACGATGCGGAGATGATTGGCGCGGCCAGGGATGCAGGGTTCGGGTTCATTGATTGGGGAATGGAGGCCATCCTGTGTGAGAAGGATGTCCCTCAGGCACGCGTAACAAAGTCGTGACCAAAGGGCAATCACGCGGTCAATGACCGCGCGCATTGGAGTTTCAGAGGTCGATCGAACCGTACTCGAGGTCCGTAATCCTCTTGAAATAGCCCTGCGGGTGCAGGCAGTTCGGGCAGACCATCGGGGCCTCCTTGCCCTTGTGAATGAAGCCGCAGTTGGTGCAGAACCAGTACTCCTCATTGTCCGATTTGTAGAGCGTGCCCTTCTGCAGCCTCTCGAGCAAGAGCTGGTATCGCTTCATATGGTGCTGCTCGATGCGAATGATGTTTTCGAAGAACTTGACCGCGCGCTCATTGCCGTCCTTCTTCGCCTGCTCCAGGAATTCGGGGTACATGCTGGTCCACTCGTGCACCTCGCCGGTCGCGGCGGTCTTGAGGTTCTCCGCGGTGGATCCCACGAGTCCCAATATGTTCATAATCATCGCAGAGTGCTCGTACTCGTTCTCGGCGGTCTCCTGGAAGGTCTTCGCTATCGCCTGGTGCCCTTCCTTCGTGGCTGCTCCCGCGAACTTCATGTACTTCGCGCGTGCCTCGCTCTCGCCCGATAAGGCAGCCTTGAGATTCTCCTCAGTCTTTGACATATCGTATCGCCTGAACACGCAGAGGAAATACACGCAGATAATGGGTTCGCCGTGGTTTCCAGGTTCGTGTGGGCTAGAGCACATACAACACGCGTTTGCACCTTATGGTTCGGTCGAGTCCTTTCACGCCGAGAAGCCTCATGGTCAGCTCGACCGCGCGGTCGCGTCGGAAGACCATGTCGCTTATCCATTTCGTTCGCAACGCAGTCTTGAGTGGCTTGAGCATCGCGTTCCTCCACAGCTGTTCGTACCGGTCGAGCGAACTGCCACCTGCCAAGTGCTCCCTAATAGTCTGACCAGCGAATCTTCCCGCTATCATCGCAGTGGGAATGCCGCCGCCGTTCGTTGCCATCACCATCCCCGCAGCGTCCCCGACCAGAAGAACATTGCCGGAGACCGTCTGAGGCACAGGCCCGGATGTGGGCACAAGCCCCATGGTCATGTCGTGGTACTCGATCCCGAGATCGTCCACGAATCGCTGAAAGAGCTCGGAGGGGCGCTGCTTGAGGGACCTGCTGTTGAACCCGATGCCGACGTTGGCTCCCTTGCGTTTCGGGATGATCCAAGCATAGCCGCCTGGAGCCACACTGCCGAGGTACATCTTCACCATGGGCTCGAAGTCTCCGTCTGCCTGGCAAGTGACGGCGGGGTAGTTCTCCGACACTCCGAGCAACCCGGCTTCCCTGGCCGTCCTGGAACGGGGCCCGTCCGCACCGACAATCACCTTCGCCTTGACGTCCCCCATGGTGGTCTTCGCAATCCCATCCTTGATGGAGATAAGGGAAGTCTGAGTTTCCAGCTTGGCACCCCTTTCGATTGCCAGCTTCACGAGCGACTTGTCGAAGGACCTGCGGTCGAGGGTCAATCCCTCGAACGGGCACCTGTAGACCCTGCCGCCTGGCGAGATCATGTCGATGGCAGTGACCTCCCCTGCGACGACAGATCCTTCCACAGCGAAGAGCTCCTCGAGGTTCATGCTCCGAGGGAAGATGTCGTGCATCTCCTTCGCTGCGGGAAGGAATTCACCACATTGGACGGGGTACCCGATCTCGGCACGCCTGTCTATCATTAGAACATCGATACCTTTTCCGGCGCAGAACCTGGCCGTGGTGCTTCCTGCGGGACCCGCTCCCACAATCAGGACGTCGACGTCCAAGGTTTCTTCCCCCTGGTCATCGTCGCACCCTTCATCTCCAGATACTCAGTGCTCACTTCCTCGAACCCGCTCTCCGTCAGCAGATCCTGGTAGACCTTGATCGACCCGAAGCCCTGGTAGGTCTCGAGGAAGGTGCGGTACGGATCCCTGGCCCATCGCTCCCTGGCTATCGAGGGAGCGGCTATTCTCGCGAGGGGCGGGACCATGTGCTTGACATGCAGCTCAAGGAGCTTCGCGAGCGGTCCCTCGGGAGGCTTCGCCACGTCGACGATTATGACCTCCCCTCCGGACTTGAGGACCCTGCGCATCTCCCCGGCGGATCCCACACGGTCGTAGAAGTCCCTGAACGAGAACACGCAGAAGACCTTGTCCACGCATGATTCTGCTAAAGGTATCTTCTCGCCGACCCCCTGGAGCAATGTCACCCTCTCAGGGTCCAGGACCTTCCTCGAGGCAAGCGCGAGCTCGTTCGATGGTTCGATGCAGAATATCCTGTTCGAGACGAGATGACGCGTGAAATTGCCAGGTCCGGAGCCCAGCTCCAGGACGACATCATCCGGCTTGGCTAGCTTGGCGGCCGTCTTCCTCCACTTGTCGACCAGGCCGAAGGTTATCATCTGGTTGACCCGCTCGTAGTATGGCCCGACCTCCACCATGGCATCGATCACTTCGTGCCATTCCCTCTCGTCCATGCCTTCGAAGTCCATCTTGGTTGCTCCTACGAATCTCTCTCCAATACTCTCATGACTATGTCCTTGAGCGATAGGCTGTGACTGTTGTCGGGCAGACACCCAAGATGCTGCAGGGCCTCCAGCCCGTAGAAGTCCGCTATCGCCTTGGCCTTGTCAATTGCAGGCGTTTTGCGCACGAGCTCCGTGCATTCTTTGATTGCCTTGAGGGTCGGCTCTTCCTTTGCGATGAGCTTCAGTATGGCTGCCTTGGCGGCCTTGGACTCCTTGATGGCGAGCAAGGACGGCAGCGTCAGGTGGCCCTCCTTGAGGTCGGTCCCCGTGGCCTTGCCAGTCTTCTTGGGATTGCCGGTGAAGTCGAGTATGTCGTCGATTATCTGGAACGCTATCCCAAGGTCCAGGCCATAGCTGCCCATGGCCTCTATCTCGTCCGGGGCGGCCTCGGCCAGATAAGCGCCGACCATCGCCCCCGCCTTGAGCGGCTGCGCGGTCTTCCGCTCGATGATCTCGATGTACTTGTCGATGGAGAGGTTGCTCTTGTGCCTGTACTTGTTCTCCATGACCTCCCCTTCCGCAAGGCTGACACATGCATCAGCCGTGGTCTCGACCACGACCTTATCGAATGTGCCACCCAATCGGAAAGCACGCGTGAATAGGAAATCGCCGGTCACGATGGCATCGTGCAGCCCGTACTTCTTGTAGACCGTCTCGCGCCCTCGCCTCATCGTGCCGCCATCGTTGATGTCATCGTGGATGAGCGTCGCGGAGTGTATCAGCTCGAAACCAGCAGCGATGTCTACGATCTTCTCCATGTCCCTGCCACCGAGGGCCATGTAAGACAGGATCGTCACTGCCGGCCTGAGCCGCTTTCCACCAGCATCGATGACGTGGAGCGAGGCTTCGGTCAGCACCCGTTCCTTGGACTTGACCATCTCGTGGAGCTTCTTGTCAACCATCCGGAGCTCTCTCTGGATGCCGAAATCCCACGGGGCAGTACTCATTAGGATGCGCATATTACCCAATCCATACTTAATTGTAATGCCCGAACACCCCAGCCAAAAACCACTATCTGGCTATGGGTCTTCTAATGTTCAGGGAACCCCTGCCTAAGGAACCGGCAAGACTCCTGCCGCGGCGGTCTTGCAGATGTCAATCACGGCCTGCGGATAGAGACCGATCGCGACAACAGCTATCAGAGCTAGGGCGATGGAAATCCCGATCATGGGTGGCACCCTGATCCTATCCGTGGGTCCAGGGTCCATGTACATGTACTTGATGACTCGCGCGTAATAGTACAGTGAGAGAGCGCTGTTCAGGACGCCGGCGATCGCGAGCCAAACGAGCCATGTCGGTCCCGACTCGGAAGCATATACTGCTGAGGAGAACAGGACGAACTTGCTGGAGAAACCCGCGAGGGGCGGTATTCCGGCAAGAGAGAGCAGGAAGATGGCCATCGAAAATGATAGGAAGGGCGACCTCTTGCTAAGCCCCTTGAAGTCCTCCAGCTTCTCGCCCACGGCGACTGCCCCCATCGCGGCCACGACCATGAAGGCACCGGATTTCATGAACGCATGAGTGAGTATGTGGAACAGGCCGCCTTCTAGTGCGTACTGGGTCCCCACCGGAAGCACGATGAGGATGTAGCCCGCTTGAGCAATGGAAGAGTATGCCAGCATCCTCTTGATGTTCGTCTGGGAGATCGCGATCAGGTTTCCGACAGTCATAGAGATTATCGCAAGGGCCGCAATCGCGACCTGCCAGTCGGTCTTGGTGACTAGAACCGCGATCAGGAATATCTTGAATAGCGCGGCGAAGCCCATCTTCTTGGACGCGGCCGCTAGCAGCCCGGAAATGGGCGTTGGAGCTCCCTCGTACACATCAGGCGCCCACATATGGAATGGGACCAAAGCGATCTTGAACCCGAGACCGGCGATGAACAGGACCACCGCCAGCAGGACAACCGACTTCGAACCCTCCAAGTCAGTCATCGAGCCTTGAAGCGTCTGACCGATGGCCTCGATGTTCGTGGTTCCCGCGACGCCGTAGATGAGCGAGATGGCGAACAGTGTGAGCGCGGAAGAGAACCCGCCTATGATGAAGTACTTCGTCGCCGCCTCGGCCGACCGGTTCTCGGACTTGCGGAATCCCGAAAGCGCGAAGGACGAGATGCCGGCCGTCTCGAGACCGACGAACAGCGCGATCAGGTCGTTGGACTCCGCGACCACTGTCATACCCGTAAGGGCGAGGAGCACGAGCGCATAGTACTCCCCGTGGTTCCGGTCCTGTCTTATGAAATCAGGAGAGGCGAGGACGACCACGATGCCGACCGATATGAACACAAGCATGAACAGCCCGGAGAATGTGTCGAGCGTCAGGAGACTCCCGACCTGCATGCTCAGGGGCTCGCTCGAGAAGAACAGTTTCGTGACGATGTATGCGGCTATGACGACCAGCGGGACCAGTGCGAACCATGCTAGCGGCCTCTTGTCCTTCTTGAGCAGGTAGTCAAGCCCGGGCAGAATGAGAGCAAACGCGATGAGGACGAGCTGCGGGGTGAATCCTTCGAGCGCGTTCCAGACCGACACCTCAGCCACCTCCCAAGGGCCCCAAGAGCCCGAAGACTATGTGGGCGGCGGGGTTGATGAACTGGAACATGAGGAACGGGAACACTCCGAAGATGGCGATCAGGAAGAGCAATAAGCTGACAGGCACTCCCTCGTACCAGCTGACATCGTGGACCTTGGTAGTGTCGATCTGCTGGGTGAGCGGACCGAACATCGTCCTCTGCAGAGCCCACAGGTAGTACCCGGCGGTGATCACCACGCTCAGTATCGGCAGCCAGAGCCAGAGCGCCCAAACCTGGAACATGCTCGCGAGCACCATGAACTCCGCGGCGAAGCTCACGAGCCCCGGCAACCCGAGGGACGCAAGGAATCCGATTGTCATCAT
>JBGOXV010000065.1:0-8569 GCA_041479325.1 Thermoplasmata archaeon | reverse complement strand
CGACAACCAGGCCACAAACGGCATGGAGGACGAATTCGTGATCTCCCCATCGAACACCGTCCACTACACTTACAGTTCCAGCTCCTTGAACTGGCAGTGGCACTGCTCTCCGTTCAATGACTTGCTGCCGAACCACACGGGTCTGAGCGGCGCGGCCGGGTTCGGTCCCAGCGTGGGTCACCCGACCGACCACAGGATATACGAGTTCGCGATCCCGCTGGCGCTCTTGGGCGCAAGCCCTGGCGACGTGCTGGGCTTCGCGGGGCGCGACTACTGGAACTACGGCATCTACGACGCGCACGCTAACACTCACAGCGAGTGGCCCACGACATATCTCGGGTCTCCGCCCCTCGACAAGTACGGCGAGCTGAGGCTCGCAACGCCATCGTACCTCCCACCGCCCACCACGAGCTCGACCATATCGGGCACCGTCGGGTCCGGCGGCTGGTACACCACCGCCGCGAGGGTCACGCTCACCGCGGTCGGCGGAGATGGCGGCGTCCGCTACACTCAATACAGGATAGATGGAGGCGCCTGGCAGACATACACCGGGCCGTTCTTCGTATCGACTAGCGGGACTCGCACCGTCGAATACAGGTCCGTCGATCAAGCGTACCAGACAGAATCCATCAAGTCCGTCTCCTTCAAGGTGGACGCGGTCCCGCCGACGACCACCGCGACGCTTTCGGGTCCCGTTGGCCCCGGCGGCTGGTACAGGGGGACCGTGACGGCATCCTTGGCTGCCCACGACGATGTTGGAGGCTCAGGTCTCAAGGTGACCAAGTACGCGCTCGATGGCGGTGCCTGGACGGTCTACAGCGTCCCACTCACGATCAGCGCGGCCGGAAGCCACACATTCCAGTACATGTCGACCGACAACGCTAGCGGTAACGAGACCATCAAGACCGTCTCGGTGAAGATCGACCTCGTCGCTCCGGTGACGACCGCGCACAATTCCGGGGCGACCGTCTGGCTCAACGCGACCGATGCCGACAGCAGCGTGTCCGCCACGATGTACCGCATCGACGGAGGGGCGTGGAAGGCTTATTCGGGCAAGCTCGTCGTCACGGGCAATGGCAACCACACCATCCAGTACTACTCCGTGGACGCCGCGGGCAACCAGGAGGCAACCCAGTCGATAAAGATCAACGTCGGAGCACAGCAATCCGGGCTGTCCGGCATGCTGCCATACATGTTGATAGGCGTGGTCGCAGCCATCGCCGCTGCGCTGCTCCTGATGTTCCTCTTGCTTAGGAGAAGGAGGCAGCAGGAAGCGAATGTGGGCGCCCCCTACCAGACGCCCCCAGCGCCGCCCCAGCAGCAGATGCCGCCTCAGACGCCCCCGCAGATGCCTCCGCAGCAGTAGCCTCGGCAAACCCCTACAAAGGGCCGGGACCGGAAGCCGCCGCTCCCAGGCCTTAATCCATTTTTCTCTCGTGCCCTCCAAAAAGACATATCTAGCGAGAATCATTCATGTCTGGAAGTGTCACCCTATGAGATGCCAAGTGTGCGGTACG
Source organism: Thermoplasmata archaeon (assembly GCA_041479325.1). Taxonomy (GTDB): domain Archaea; phylum Thermoplasmatota; class Thermoplasmata; order UBA10834; family UBA10834; genus COMBO-56-21. The sequence goes on along the minus strand of JBGOXV010000065.1, from coordinate 7,052 downwards.
GACAATCCAGATGAAGCGAGATTCTGTCAGAAATGCGCCAGCCAACTGGTTCCAGGCCCTCCGTTGGGCGGAGCCCCGATGGCTGGAGGACCGATGATGGGCGCACCATACGCCCCTCCGAAGAAGAACCATACGATGCTGATAGTAGTCATCGTGATACTCGTCGTGGTCGCCGTGGTGATTGCAGGAACGCTCTTTGTGATTATGTCAATCAACAACACGGTCAACAATGTAACAGATGTATCGATGACCGTGACCAGCACCAGAACCCCCACATCGAGCGAATACTCCATCGCGCCCACTTCTGGGATGACCTATTTCCAGGTCACAGTCTCGATGACGAATCACGGCGACATGGTCACGTCGGTCAGCGGCATCTGGTTCGAACTCCAGGCCTCAGGGACGAAGTACAGCTATACGCCCTTTGTGACCTCGGGCACGTCCTCCGCCACGATAATGCCAGGCGGATCGACCTCGTTCACGGTCACGTTCGAGATACCGACCTCGGCAACGCCCCAGAAGATCTACTTCACGCCGCTCTTCGGCCATGAGACGAGCGCGAACATCTGAGCTGGCGTCGGCCCAAACCCTTTCCCAAACCCATCCAGGCGCATATGCGCCGTCGTCCCTTTCTCTCTCTTCTCGCCCTCGAGCGGCGGCGGACATAGCTCTTGACTACTCCTTGATTACCCTCTCTCCGGTGACCATGTAGATCACCCTCTCGCCGATGTTGCACGCGTGGTCCGCGATCCTCTCCAGGTATCTCGCGACGAGCATGTAGTTGATGCCTATCCCGATCTTCTTGGAATCCTCCATCATGTAGGTGATGACCTCCCTGAAGATCTCGTCGTAGAGCGAATCCACCTTGTCCTCTAGCTCAAAGACCTCCTTGGTCGGTGCGGTGTCCCTGTCGAGGAACGCCTTCACGGATAGGTCCACCATGTGCTCCGCCATCTCCGCCATGTGGGGGATGCTCACGAGAGGCTTGATGTGTGCCATCGTGTAGGTGTGGGCAGTGACCTCCGCGATGTCCCTGGCATAGCGGCCGATCCTGTCGAAGTCAGTGATTACCTTGAGGTACGTGCCGATCGTCCGCAGGTCTTTCGCGACCGGCGACTGTAGCGCGATGACCTCGAGACAGCGCTTCTCGATGTCGTTGTTCAGCCTGTACAGCTCCTCGTCCAGCTCCTCGACCCTCTTCACCATGCCGACATCGAGCTTCTCGAACGACGTGACGGCGAGCTCTATCGCCTCGCTGGTCTTCTTCGCCATCGCCGCCACGAGATTGTCCAGCTCGACCAGCTCCGTCTCGTACGCCTTTCTCGGGCTCATGTCTAACCAAACCTCCCTGTGATGTATTTCTCAGTTAGCTCCTTCACCGGGTTCTCGAATATGACCTTGGTGTCCCCGAACTCTATCAGCTCGCCCAGGTACATGAAGGCCGTGAAGTCCGCCACCCTCGCTGCCTGTTGCATGTTGTGCGTCACTATGACGATCGTGAACTGGCTCTTCAGGTCGAACAGGAGATCCTCGATCTTGGCAGTGGCGATAGGATCCAGTGCGGAGCACGGCTCGTCCAGGAGGAGGACCTCCGGCTGAACGGCCAAGGCTCTTGCTATGCAAAGCCTCTGTTGCTGCCCCCCGGATATGCTCACGCCCGAGGCCTCGAGGTTCCCCTTCACCTCGTCCCACAACGCTGCGAGCTTGAGGCTCCTCTCCGCCGTCTCGTCCAGTATCTTCCAGTCCTTCTCTCCGTTCAGCCGCAGGCCGGCCACCGCGTTGTCGTAGATGGACATCGTCGGGAACGGGTTGGGTTTCTGGAACACCATCCCCACCTTCGTCCTGATCATGACAGGGTCTATGTCCGGGTCGTAGATGTTCTTCCCGTCCAGCAGGACCTTCCCCGTCACCCTCGTCCCCCTCACGACCTCGTGCATCCTGTTCATGCACCTGATGAGGGTCGACTTGCCGCATCCGGATGGACCGATTATTGCGGTTATCCTGTCCTTCGGTATGCTGAGGTTGATTCCTTTGATCGCGTGGACATCGCCGAAGTAGGCGTTCAAGTCCTCAGTGACAATCTTTGCTTCCAATTCTTCACCACCTTTCCCTTTCCAGTCCTTTTCCACAGGAACAGCCTGACGCCGATGTTGATGCCTAGCACGATGAGGATCAATACGAGTGCCGCCCCCCAGGCCTGCTGCAGGAGCTCCTTCGATGGGGAGTTGTAGTTCCTGAATATGGTCAGCGGCAGCGAGGCCACAGGCGCTCCCAGCGAGGTGGACCAGTAGCTGCTGTAGAACGCGGTCAGCAGGAGAGGCGCTGTCTCACCTGCGATCCTGGCGACCGATAGGAGGACTCCAGTGACGACCCCGCTCCTCCCGTTCACGAGGATTACCTTGAGAACCGTCTTCCACCTGGGGACTCCGAGCGCGAGCGCGCCTTCCCTGAGCGAGTTGGGCACCATCCTCAGGGCCTCCTCGGTGGTGTTCGCCACGATCGGGATCATTATGATCGCCAACGCCACCGAGCCAGCGAACAACGAGAACCCGAAGTGCAGGAGGTTGACCACGAGGGCGTATGCCAGCAGGCCTATCACGATGGACGGGAAGTTCGCAAGGAGGTCGTTGAAGAACCTGACGGTGTAGCCCACCTTGTTGTTCCCGTACTCCGACACATAGACCCCCGTCAGCAGGCCGACGGGAAGACCCATCAGGGTGGCATAGAAGACCAGCAGCAGGGTGCCCAGTATGGCGTTCCCGATCCCCTCTCCCGGCCCGCCTGTCCCAACGGTCCTGTTCGTGAGGAATCCCCAGCTGATCGCTGGAGCCCCCGTCTTGACCACCATGAAGAGGATGTACACGAGCGGGATGAGGGCAAGGACGACGCACGCGAGTGCCGCGAAGGATGCCAGCTGGTTCTTCATCCTGCGGTATGCGAACGTGTTCACAATCCACCCCCCGTCGCGGGAATGGCCTTCATTATCCTGCCCACCATCAACCTCGCGAACAGGTTCACGACGAGCGCGACGATGAACAGCACCAGCCCGATCTCTATCAGGGCGGAGAGCTGTATCCCCTGGGCCTCGCCCCAGTCGTTCGCTATCAGGCTGGACATCGTCTGCCCTGGGTCCAGCAGGGACCACGAGATCCTGTTCGCGTTCCCGATGGTCATGGTCACCGCCATCGTCTCCCCCAAAGCCCTCCCGAGCCCGAGGATGCAGGCGCCGAAGATTCCGGAGCGAGCATAGCTCAGGACGGCGATTCTGGTCGTTTCGTATCTGGTCGCGCCCAGGCTCAGGGCAGCCTCCCTCTGGGAATCTGGCACGGCCCTCATGGTCTCCTTCGAGACCGATGCGACCGTCGGGATGATCATGATCGCGAGTATCACGCCGGCGGTGAACTTGTCGAGGCCGACGGCATTGCCCTGGAACAGGGGCGTCCAACCCAAGAAGCTCATGAAGAAGGGTTCGACACTGTGTGCGATGAATGGCCTGAGGGCGTACATCGCCCAGAGGCCGTATATCACGCTGGGCACCGCAGCCAGCAGCTCCACGACGAAGGCCAGCGGGCCCCTCACCCACGGGGGCGCGAGCTCAGAGAGGTAGACGGCGATTCCGATGCTGAGAGGGACGCCGATGATGATCGCAATCCCCGATGTGAGAAGGGTGCCGAAGATGAACGGGAGCGCGCCGAATATCTCGGTGTTCGGGTTCCACTGCGTGCCGATGATGAACCCGGGGCCGAACCGGGCGATCGATGGCTGGGCGTCAAGGACCATCTTGAGGACGAGTCCCCAGACGAGGATCAGCGTCGAGAGGGCGACTGCCAGCACGCCATATTCGAAGAGCTTGTCAGCGACGGAAGACCTCCCGCTGAACTTCAGTCTCGACCTCGGTGCTCGCATCGATTCCCCTGCCTATCGCTCCCCGACCTCCCAGAATGACCCGAGGGAGGATGTTGGAAAGAGGTTTGACCGACCAGGTCTACCTGAGGGCAACGCCGTTGTAGGTTATTGAATTCAACGTGACCTCGTTCAGGCTCACCACGGATGCCGGGAGCGGCGCGTAGTAGAGCCCGCTCGAGAACGACTGACCCTGCTCGTGCACGGCCCACCAGAGGAAGTCCACCAGCGCCTTCGCCGCCGTCCTGTTCATCTTGGACTGGTCATTGTAAAGCTCCTTGTAGACCAGGATATAGGTGAAAGTCGTGATGGGGTAGGAGGTGGCTCCAGGAGCATCCAGGATGCTCACATGGGACCAGTCACCGTTCCCTGCAGGCAACGAGGTGCTTCCAGCTGCGGCGGCTGCGGATGCCGTCTCGGAGGACGCAGTGATGAAGTTGCCATCGTGATTCCTCAGGAGCGCGAACTGGATATTGTTGTTCTTCGCATATGAGAGCTCGATGTAGCCGATCGAGTGCGGCGTAGTGAGCACTGTCTGCGCCACACCGGGGTTCCCGCTCGCCCCGATCGCCTCCTTCCAGTTGACCGATTTCCCTTGCCCGTAGAGCGTCTGGAACTCGGTGCTGACCACGGCCAGGTAGCCGGAGAACGCGAAGGTAGTTCCGGACGAGTCGGATCTCACAACTGTCGTTATCTGGTCCGTCGGAAGCGTCACGCTCGGGTTCAAGGCTGAGATGGCAGGGTCGTTCCAGGCGGTGATGTTCTTCATGAATATCTTTGCCAAGGTCGGTCCGTCCAGCTTCAGGTTCACCACGCTGGGCTCATTGTAAGCCACAACGATGGGCCCAAGCGTCTCGGGTATGTGAAGCAATCCGTATGTAGACGAATCGGTGGCACTCAGGGGAGCATCGGATCCTGCGAAGTCCACATGCTTGTCCTTGATCTGCGTGATCCCCGCACCGCTTCCTCCCCCTCCGTAGTTGATCTTCACTTTGTGATTCGTGGAGTTGTAGTACTCATCGGCCCACTTCAGGATCAGCGGCATCGGGAAGGTAGCCCCCGCCCCTGTGAGGGTCACGGACTCCTTCATGCCGCCGCTCAATAACCCCGTCGCGAAGATCGCCGCTATCACAACAACGACAACTATCAAAGCCCCGACGACCAAGATCATCGAGTTGCCTCCTCTGTGGGGCATCGCGACTTTCTCCTCGGTCGTCCTCTTTTCGTGTGTTTTCTGCTCGCTCATCTCTCTCACCAAACTGCTCTGGAACTCACTTCTCTGAGAATTCATATGCCAGGTTCTCAAAAACCTCGTCGTCGAAAAGCTTTCTCTCATCTATTCCCCAGGGCTCGGCTTGTTCTGTCCCAATGCACATTTTCTTTCACTCTCTTCGCTTATACACTTGGTTACCGGCATCAAGACAGTATCGGAGTTAGATGATGTAGATGCACGGTTTGACAGTAGAACTATATAGACTATATAGAAAGGGCTTAGTACGACGAAAAACTATTGAGGAATACGACAATTGTGAAAGGAGCCATTCCTATGGAAACGAGAAAGCTGCAGAAGACCGGGGGCTCGACATACATAGTCTCCCTTCCGAAACACTGGGTGACGGCGTCGAAGCTGAAGGAAGGGGACTCGGTCTCGATGACGATCGACAACCGGGGACTCCTGACGCTCGATCCGACGCTCGGGACGCTCAGGCCCGTGACGACCGTGGAGGTCTATGTCGATGAAGAGGATGCCAGCGACCATTTCCTCAGGAGGCTCATAGGGCTCTACATCTCTGGACACGACGAGATCGTCATAAGATCGAAGACCAGGATCCCTCCCGACATCAGGAAGGTCGTCCGCGACTTCACCAGGAGAGTGATAGGACCCGAAATTGTCGAGGAATCAGGCAATGCCATAACCGTGCAGGACGTTGCCGATCATTCCCATCTCGATATGAGGAAGATCCTGAGGAGGATGCATCTCATGTCGAGGTCGATGCACGCCGACGCCATGGAAGCCCTTACCGAGGACAACAGGGAACTGGCTTCGGACGTCGTCGCGAGGGACGACGAGGTGGACAGGCTTTACTGGTTCATGTCCAAACAGCTCAGCATGATTATCCGGGACGCGTCGATGGCTCGCAAGATGGATGTCGGTGTTGCCGAGGCATCGTTCTTCCTCTCGGCCTCCAAGGCGATAGAGAGGATCGCGGACCACGCGGAGAGGATTGCTCATAATGTCCAGTCGATACCAGTCGACAGGGTTCCCGAGAAAGTGATCGACGAGATGAAGAACTACGGGACGAAGGTCCTTTCCGTCTTCGACAAGTCGGTAGAGGCGCTTCTCAAGCGCGACCTCAATGCAGCGAACGAGGTGGTTGACGAATCCGAGCGATTGCGCGACAGCGGGGAGGCCCTCACAAGCCGCATAATGGAGCAGAAGGGCAAATCCGTGGTTCCCCTGGCGCTGGTCATGGAGAGCCTGAGGAGGACCGCGTTATACTCCGCGGACGTAGCCGAGATTGCCATTAACCTAGAGGGGATTCATTAGATTCACGTCTGCTCCACGTGAGCCTTTCGAAGGGCAAGGATCCATGTGCTGTAATCAGTGGCGATGGTTCGTCGGGTCCACACACGCGATCGTCCGACCACGCGGGTCCTGTCGTCGTTATACCAAAAGGTATAATACCAAAACGTATAACTCTAGTCCTCATCACTTCTCAGGAGCTGGCGGCCCCTGCTTGTGTGTCCAGAGTCCGGCCAGTGGCTTCTTTCGATTTCCCTTGTCGTGCTCCTTGACGAACGACTCGAGCAGAACGCTGGCACCGGCGAAATCAGTCTCGATGTCGCCCGTCCAATCCGCGATCTTCTTCTTGTAGATCTTCTCGATCCTGGCGATGAACTCGTTCAGCGGTTTGTCGATATCCGAGGGGGCATCTCCTTCATAGACGATCGCGACGAAGGTCTTCGACCCTCTGCTGACGAGGACCTGATACTCCTTGAAGCCGAATGTCTTCAGCTGGTCCTGGCTCGAGGACATCGAGTCCTCGACGAAGTTCAGTACTGCCGTGAGCATGCCGCTCAGGATGTCCTCATCGATCTCTCCCGTGTGCGGCGACGCGTATCGAGATATGAGGAAGCCGTCGTTGTGG
>JBGOXV010000064.1:0-8602 GCA_041479325.1 Thermoplasmata archaeon | reverse complement strand
GTGAAATGCTTCTCACAGTTCTCCAATGCGGCGAGGTACTCATGGACCGTGTGCGCGTGCTTCGGGACCTCGAGAGGCGTGACGAGCGGGTTGTACATGTGCATCATCGGGAGGTAATCGACGATCTTGGCGGAATCGGCCACGTCCTTGAGCGTGGACCCGCGTCTCTCGCCGGTCTCGAGGTCTATCGTCGCGACGCCCACGCCGTCCGTGCACGTGTAGCAGTGCCGGCCGTCCAGGATGATGTCGTTCTTCGGGTTCCTCGCGGCGATCTTGACGGGGCGCATGCACTTCCTCATCGATTCCTCCACGAGGGCGCTCGGGATCTTGCAGACCTTGGTCTTCTCGTCGACCTCCGCTCCCGCTTCCTTGAGGAGTCGCCTGCCCTCGTCGCTCACGACCTTGATTCCCATGTGCTCCAGCAGATGCAGCGAGTTGATGTGGACCGCTTCCGCGTCCCGTGGCTCCATGACCTCGAACCGCTTCATGCCGAACTGTCCGATTCTCATCGGTTCTGCCATTAGTTCACGCCCCCTTCCCGAGCAGGGACTTGGCGAGCGGGACCGCGCTTCCGGCATCGGTGGAGTACACCGCCCCGATCTCCTTCGCCCACTCCTCGGTCACGGCGGCGCCACCGACCATAAGGGGCGCCTTGACGCCCGCGGCCCTCAGCGCGTCCACCAGCTCTTTCTGGACGGACACGGTCGTCGTCATCAGCGAGGAGGCTCCGACCAGCTGTGCCCCGACCTCCTTCGCCTTCGAGACGAAGTTCTCGGTGGGCGCGTCCTTGCCGATATCGTGCACCTCGAACCCTCCGGCCTCGAGCATGATCTTCACGAGATTCTTGCCGATGTCGTGGATGTCGCCCGAGACGGTCCCGAGCACGAAGTTGGCGGTCGAATGTCTCTTTTCCTTGCTCCTCTTGAGCTCGGGCTCCAGCACACTGATCGCTTCCTGCATGATGCTCGCGGCGAAGATCAGCTCCACGACGAACATCTCCTTCTTCGCGTATTTTTCCCCGACATCTCTGATGCCCCTCGAAAGCGCATCGATGGCTTCCACGGGGTTCACGCCCGCGGCGAGCGCCTTCTTAGCGCCCTCGACCGCGGCCTCCTGCTGTAGCGTCTTTATGCTGTTCTCAAGCTCGTTTAAGATTGATTGTTTGTCTGTCATCTTCTTCACCTTCTTCGATTCCGAACCCGCGAGAAATTGCACAGGCATTGGAAAGAGGTTTCACACTGGTTGAAAGGCTCAGAACAAAAGATGGTCCTTTCCGACTTGGACCCCGGCTCCGCCGTTCATCAGGAGCAGCATGAGAGGTGAGCTGATGTATGCAGATTGCAGTTTTTGTCTCATCATCCCCGTCCTCCTGTCGATGAAGCCGTCTGTTTCTTGTCGCTGGAATTGATATTGCGCAATCTGTACTTAAGTCTTGATGGCTTCCGAGTCGAGATTGCGTCAGACAAGGATCATCGGTAGTATACGTGGAAATCTACATATGAGGCGAAACGGTCAATGAGACAGCGGAGGTTTTAGATTGGCTGAAGTAAAGTCATTCGTCCTGCCTGAATTGCCGTACGCGTATGATGCCCTCAAGCCGTATATGTCCGAGGAGCAGCTGAAGATACATCACGACAAGCACCACGCGGCGTACGTGAACGGGGCAAACAACATCTTGGCGAAGATGGACAAGGCCCGAGCGGAGAAAGTGGACTTCGACGTGAAGAGCACGCTCAAGGAGCTTTCGTGGAACATCGGAGGGCACGCGCTGCACGCGCTGTTCTGGCCGAGCATGTCCGCGAAGGGCGGAGGCGTGCCAGGCGGACAGCTTGGCGACTGGCTCGTGAAGGAGTTCGGGACCTTCGAGAGGTTCAAGAAGGAGTTCACCACTGCCGCGAACTCCGTCGAAGGGTCCGGCTGGGCCGCGCTGACGCTAGGCTCGCAGACGACAAGGCCGTACATCATGCAGGTCGAGAAGCACAACATGAACGTCTACCCGGCGTACACGGTGCTCATGGTCCTGGACGTGTTCGAGCACGCGTACTACATTGACTACAAGAACGACCGCGGCAAGTTCGTCGAGGGCTTCTGGAACGTCGTCAACTGGGATGAGGTCAATAAGAGACTCACGGCCCACCTCTAGACCCGGTTTCAACCCTTTATCAAGCAGCCGATCCTTTCGGACCGGCTGGTTCTTATTTTCTTTCTTTCGACATTGAGAAAGGTTTTAGCCACGTTCAGCATCATCGATTCCGCTTAGGAGGCATATCAATGGCGTTGGCACGGCTGAAGTTCTTGGGCAAGGATGAAGAGGACCTGATACACGAGCAGAGCCTGAGGTGCCTCGAGCGGATCGGCGTCATGGTGAAGAGCCCGTCCGTGCTGAAGATGCTCGGGAGAGCGGGCGCTTCCATAGATGAGAAGAGAGGCGTAGCGAAGATCCCGGAGAGCATGGTCCTTGATGCGCTCAAGAAGGCCCCGAAGAGACTGGTGCTCGGAGCGCGGGAACCCAAGAATGAGAGAGTGATCCCCGTCGATACGTATCCACTCCTAGCGACGACCGGTCTCGCGATCTACACTCGCGACATCGATTCTGGAAAGAACCGGCCGACCACGAACAAGGATCTCGCCAATTTCTCGAAGATGGCCGACGCGATGGAAGCCGTGGACATCTGTTGGACCACGGTCACGGCATCCGATGTCCCACAGGACGCGCTCGCGGTCGAGTCCCTCTGGACGGCCCTGCAGAACAACACGAAGCACATCCATGTCGTCCCCGCCTCGGATGGTGTGGAATGCGCGAGGAAACAGGTCGAGCTCGCGTCGCTGGTCGCGGGTGGACCTGAACAACTGAAGAAGAAGCCACTCTTCTCGGTCATCAGCTGCTCCATCGCTCCGCTCGCGTTCGCGGGCCCGGAGATAGAAGCCCAGGTGGAGTTCGCAAAGCACGGCATTCCCGTCATCTCGATGTCCATGTCGCTCGGTGGACTGTCGTCCCCGATCACGATGGCCGGGACGATCGAGAACATCAACGCGGAGAACCTGGCGAGCCTGGTCATCACGCAGACTGCCTATCCAGGGGCGCCGTTCGTCTACAGCACGGAGTCGGCCCCTATGGACATGAAGACAGGCGTGATGGACTACAACTCGTACTGGTTGCCGGTCCTGAGCGCGGGCGCTGCCCAGTTCGCCATCAGATACGGGCTCCCGAACCTCGTGTGCAGCTGGGGGATCGAGACGGTCGACCCAGGCATGCAGTCGGCCTTCGGAGAGGCCTTCGGGACGGCTTTGGGAACCTTCACGGGCTCGGATATGATGTCCGGCTGCGGAAGCCTCGACCACGCCAAGGGGGCGGCCCTGGAGCAGGTCGTCATGGATTCCTATCTGTGGGAAGATATCAGAGGCTACATGAAGAAGTACACGGTCTCGAAGGAGAAGATCGCCCTGGACGTGATCGAGCAGGTGGGCCATGGCAACACATTCCTGACCAACCCGCACACGGCGCGGAACTTCAAGGCTGAGACGCCCTTCAGGGACCAGAGGAAGAAGCTCTGGCAGGCCACACTATCGACCAGGATGGCCGACGAGGCCCGGGAAGAGGCTAGAAAGATACTCCGGGAGCACAAAGTGCCATCTTTGGACAGGGCTGTCCTCAGTCGAGGGTCGGAGATCGTCAAGGAATACGAAAAGAAGCTCCTGGCGTGAGCGTCCGAGGGGAGCACTCTAATAGCCCGGCGCCCCTTTCATCTCCATCGAGAGCGGTTTCAAGATGACAGAACAACCGAAGGAGACCGACCTTGCACGGTTCTCGAGGATAATGCACGCCCTGGGTGATAGGGCGCTCCACCGGTCTGCCTGGCACTCTCGAGAGGCAAAGAAGCAGCCCAGGAACCTCCTTGCGGGATTCCCTTTCATCTCCTTGTCCGTCCTGATCATCCTCCTCACGCTGTTCATTATGTCGATGGAGCGAGGCGGATGGAGCTGGTCGAGCTGGACCTACTCGTTCGCGTTCGTGATCATGGTGCCCCTGGTGCTCTTTGAGCTCAAGCGGAAGGCCGTAATCACGGGCGGCGCGATCATCCTCCTGTTCTTCATGGTCGTCATGGACGCGGGCATGCCCGGGTACTTCGGCTACAGCCCCTCCGACACGAACTGGTACGACAACTGGGCGCATCTGATCGGGACCGCCGCGATGACGCTGTTCCTCTGGTCGTTCCTGTGCTGGACGCTGAGCCCGACGGGTCCCCCGAAGACGAACGGCATGAGGAAGTTCGTCTTCACGATCGCGACGATGGTCGTGATCTCGTTCTTCTTCGAGTTCACCGAGTTCTTCACCGATGCCATCTTCGGGTGGACGAACTTCCATCCGGGCATTGACACGATCGGCGACCTCATCTTTGACATGGCCGGGATAACGATTGCGGGGCTGATGATCGGCAGGCACAGGGTCAGCTTGATAAAGAGACCATTCTGGCACACCGAGTCTTCGTCGGATTGATCAAATCCCGCGCTCGACCTGCTCGATCGCTTCGAGAAGATCGCCTACCCTCATCTTGTCAGGCATGTTCTTGGCGTTCCGATCCTTGTCGCAGGCCCACTCGGCTGCCTGCCTGACAGCGGCCTTGCTGGGTCCCCCCAAGGCTTTCAGCTTCGTCGGCAAGCCGACCTTCCCGCACCATTCGATTATCTGCCTGGTCTCGTCCTTCGGCCTCTTCTCGAAGACCGTCTGGACGATGGTAGCATATGCGACTATCTCGCCGTGTTCCCCTTTGACCTGCCCGGTCTTTGTGAGACCGTTGTGGAGCGCGTGGGCGAGCGCGCAGTCCGTGTTCTCGAAGGCCAAGGCGGACGAAAGCTTCACAGCTTCTATGACGTCATCAACATCCAACGAATGGATACCGTTCTTGAGGTCAATGATGGCCTGGAACCCGTGCTCCATCAGGCCCTTGAAGCATGCGTCGGCAAGTGCGAGGGCGGAAGCTGTGGGCCACACGCCGTCCTTCTTTTTCTGCCTCGTCTTCGCATATGCCTCGGACTCGAACTTGGTCGCCAGGGCGTCTCCCATCCCCCAGACCATGTACTTGAACGGCGCCTTCGAGATGATCTCCGTGTCCTCGATCACGAGGACCGGGCTCCTAGGGAGCACAAGGTCCTCGAGGAACTTGTGGTCTTCCGTGTAAATGATTGACTCGATGCTCGCATCGGCGTTCGTGGCACACTGGGTTCCAATCGTCATCGCTGGCACCTTCAGCTTCCAGGCGACCGCTTTCGCGGTGTCGACCGCTCTTCCCCCGCCGACGCCGACGACGAAATGGCCCTTGCACTGCTTGCCATCCTCGACGAGCCTGTTGATGGTCCCGTGCGTGCAGTCCTTGACATCGTCCTTCCACCCGACGACCTCGATCCCGTTCGCCTCAAGAGACTTCCTCACCCTGTCGCCAGCGACAGAGAGGGCCGTCCGCCCGCCGACGACGAAAGCCTTGTCCCCGAACGGGAATGCCTTCTGGCCGAGGTGATAGATCGCGCCCTTGCCCTGCAAATAAAGCGAAGGTGTGACCATTTTCCTGATAGTGATGACGTCTATTGGATGTCCTGTGTCCATGAAATCAGAATCCCGCGACGGCGCAAGCATTCAGGTATATAGAAAGGGATTATTTCATAGGATGCCTGACCGATACGGGTCTGTTTGAATGGCTCCTGAAGAGTGCGCCAAGCCGTGCGACCTGAAAGAACGGACCAGGGAGAAGTACGACGTCCAGTGGAAGCATCAGGACGACGATGCTGCTGCGGGACGAAGGAAATCGCTCTCGATGGTCGCCGACCCGCTTATCCGGATGGTCCTGCCTGTGAAGGGAATGATCGTTGCGGACCTTGGGATCGGGACCGGAAGCCTCGCGTTCCGAGCAATCGAGCTAGGTCCTCCTGGGTGGATGGTGGGGATAGATTTCTCGCGGACCGGGCTCTGCCTCTCGAGGTCTATCTCCAAACAGCCCCGGTTCAGAGAGACGGACATCGAGCTGATGCAGGCCGACCTCGAGCGGATCCCTCTAGCTGACAGATCTGTCGATGTGGTGATAAGCCAGGCGACGATCAACCTGCTTCCGAACAAGTCGCTGGCGATGAAGGAGATCGCGAGGATATCGAAACCGGGGGCGAAGGTCGCGATCTCAGACGCGTTCAGCACGACGAAGGCGAGTTGCGAGGGATCCTGGGAGCAGTGCATAGGGGGCGCCGTGACGGTGAGCGAGTTCTCGTCTCTCGCCCTCGAAGCTGGTCTGATTATCGCGAACCAGGTGGACCTCACCCAGCAGGTCAAGGCTCTGGTGAACGCCAAGAAGTGGGATTGGCCGGAGTTCCTGCTGCACAACATGGACTACAGGGCGTTCTTACTTCTCCGGGCCTGAACTTCCCCAAGTTTTAACTATCCTCGTTGTCTCGGTGATTCGATGCGCTGCTCTCACTGCGAGAAATGTTGCGAGGATACGCAGATGGAGCTCTGCAATGCGGACATTGCGCGGCTGGAGCGCCTTGGCTACCACAGAGACGACTTCTCCCGTCGGGGCGCCGACGGGGTACCTAGGCTGCGAAACGTCGGGGCTCACTGCTTCTTCTATGATCATGATCGGAAACGGTGCAAGGAATATGCCTCACGGCCGCTCGGTTGTGTCATCTATCCAGTCAACCTAACGCTTGAAGGCGAGGTCGTCATCGATGATCTGTGCCCTGAGGCGGACACCTTGACGCAGGACGAAATCGAGAGCAATGGTCGGCGCCTCCGTCTGCTGCTGGATACGATAGACCAGGAAGCGCGGGAGGCGAAGCGATCTTGTTGATGGTCGGAATGGTTGAGCCTAGCTGCCCGCACGTACGAGGTACTGGTCCAACTCGTAACTCTTCTTGGGCTTGCCCTTCGCCTGGATCGCCCTTTGGATGAACTGTCCGCAGTTGCTGCCGATCCGGTTCTCCTCGAGCTCACCAATGCTCAGGACGACGTCGAAACCTTCCTTTATGAATCCCTCAACCAGATGATCCGATGTGCACTTGTCCTCGGGATCGATGGCGGACGCTAGCTCCTGCTCCTTGGACCGGACGGTAGGGTTCAGCGGGGTGAGTTTGATCATGAATCTCTCGGGGTCGAAGTGTCGTCGGACCTCGCTGGCATCTATCGGATATCCCTTTACGGGCGCGAAGTTCAGGGTCACCTTCTTGTCACCGGTCTCCGGTTGCGCGAATCGCTTCCCGTACGAGGCTATCTCATCGAAGGACCACTTGTTGATCGGAATCAGCGAGTCTCGGCCTGACGGGTCTGTCGTGTGGATCGAGAACTGCAGCTGGAACCTTCCGCCGGGATAGTGGACATCCTTGACCCCGATCAGTTCCTCGAAGAAGTTGTGGGCGGCGTAGCTCTTCGGGGCCACGGTCGAGACAGAGACGTTTAGTCCAGGTGCCGCGTACTCGGTCGGAAGTCTCGTCATCGCATCGAGCACATCAAGGTTCAGCGAGGGCTCACCCATCCTCGCGAATTGTATCTTGAACTTAGTGATCGGCACATTGCCATCAGGGAACCTCTTGCGCACCATGTAGTCAATTTGGGAAAGGATCTCGTCCGAGGTCAGCTTGCCAGCGAAGTCACCACCGGCATCGCACATCTTGCACTTGATCGGGCAGCCGAACATCGACGAGACGATGAGCACCCATTTCTGCTCTCGCGGGAGCGGCGGCTGGACGGACTCCACGAACTCCACCAGGTGTTGCTTCCCTGAGACGCCCCCCTCCCTCATCTTGGCAACGTAGACCTTCGCGATGTCGTCGTTCCCGTACTCGGCGATCACTTCCATGCGCTCACCTTCCTCCCAGGTACTCTTCGGCGAGCATCGCCGCGCGTATGCCATCTCCCACAGCGATCCCCGTCTGCCTCTGCCTGTCCCGGACGACATCGCCAGCAAGGTACAGTCCTCGGACACGAGTCTCAGGAAATCCCATCCAGCTCGCTCCGACCTCGCGGCGAAGGCTCGGGCTGAGGACCTCGATGTTCGGTACTCGGCCGCATGCCATCAGAAGCATGTTTCCAGTAAGTTCGACTTCGGACGCTCCCGCGTTGCAAGTGATGACCAAACCGTCCTTCGTTCGTCGGACCGCTTTCGGGGACGCCCCGATCACGACCTCAATGCCCAGCACCTCCGTCCTTCCTCGAAGGAGCGTTAGGCAGCATGGTTCCGAGCGGGACACGACCACTATCTGCGCTCCGCGCTCTCTCAGGCCCAGAGCGTAGTCGAAGGCGGCGTCGCCGCCACCGATGATGATCAACCGCTTTCCCCTGAGCGACGAGGGGAGTTCGTGCAGCTCGCTGAACACTCGTTTCCCCGCCAACTCTGCGGCTCCTTTCATCTTGATTTCCGCCGGTCGCGTGCCCGTTGCGAGTATCACCGCTCGGGAAGTGCGGTCTCCCAGGCCGCTCTTGATCTGGAATCCCCATCGCACGCGTTTGACCGATTGCACCTCGGTCCTCGTCACCTTGGCTCCGACAGCGCGGAGCTGGTCCTTGAATCGAGTCGCTAAGTCCTGGCCCGGGATGCCGTCAGGGAAGCCTGGATAGTTCTCG
>JBGOXV010000063.1:0-8630 GCA_041479325.1 Thermoplasmata archaeon | reverse complement strand
GTCAGGCGGGGAGAAAAGGCTCGAAAGCATTAAGGCGTGGCTTAGCAGATATCATCAGCGCGGTACCATGGTTTTCAAGACTCACTTAGTCGCGCTGTTCGCAGTTGTGTTCTCGGTTGCCTTCGTGCTCTCGGCTGTCACGCCTGCTGTCACGGCCCAATCCGGCGACAGCGAGATGACTGTCAATGGCAATTTGATGCTGTCCGGGTTGGTGTCCCTTGAGGGCTCCGGGAGCGCCAAGGTCACTTTCAACGGTGATGCTGCGAGTGAGCTGCGGGCGAAGATATTCTCGAAATACGACGTTAGCGCGGACCAGTCGTTGAGCGGCACGGAATCCAACTACTTCCTGACAAACATCTCAAACAAGTTGGTCGGAAAGATTTACTGGGGCGTGACGATCAAGTCGGCAACCAACTTCACAGGCAAGTCCGAGGCCTTTGTAACCGCACACTCTGAGGGACTGGTGAACTCCCGCTGGAACGATGTCGGCCTCCTATCGTTCACCCTCAGCTTCGTGGGCAGCGGGGCGGCCAAGACCAAGACGATTCAGGCAGCTCAGGACGCCTATGAATCCTTTGCCCAGGCAGTTAACGACGCAACCGGCTATCGATTCAACGGCACGCTGTCTATTCACCAGAGGGTCATGACATTCGCCATTGGCAGCTTCACCTCCCCCTCGCTGGCATCGAGCAGCATCTCGTCCTTGCGCCACCCCCTTGGAGAGGTCATCTGGTACTCTTACAGCGGATTCGCAGGCACGTTGGTGCAGATCCCTGACTCACTCGTCTATGATGGTTTCTCATGGGTCGAGAACCAGCAGATATCCTTCGCTGTGCTGTTGCTTGGGGTTGTCATGATCCTCAGGATGCCAGGCGCCGAGTTCGACAAGTTCGAGAAGCTCCACCCGCGGAAGTTCAGGAAGTACGCGAAGCCCTTGGCATCGGTCAAGGCGTCATCGATCGTCGTTGCTGTCGCGCTCGTGGCCCTCTATCTCTTCCCGTTCGCGTTCTCCTTCCTTTCGAAGGCGACCATGTTCTACGCGGCATACCTCTACGTCCTGGTCCCTGTCGCGTTGATTGGAGTGCACCTGTTCTCGAAATCCATGTACGACAAGGCCGCCCTCTCGATCCCCGACGAATCCATCATAGAGGTGAAGCAGGCAGACCTGCGGCCCCAGGCTGGCGAGGGCGAGATCCTCTGCAAGATCTGCTACAGGCCGATTGACGCAGGGCTGGAGATGTTCCAATGCAGCTGCGGCATGACGATGCACACGAAGTGCGCTGAGAAGGCCCAGAACTGCCCCAATTGCGGAGAGTCCCTGTTCCAGCAGCGCACGAGATCCATCCAATGCAGGGCATGCGGTGAGACCTTCGTCTACTCAGGCGAGGAGGACCCATACTCGATCCAGTGTTCCAAGTGCGGAGCCTTCCAGGAGGAGACCAAGGCTGGCAAGAACTACTTGATCGCGTGGGAGGACCCGAGGAACGCCTTCATGATGATCAGGGCGATGTTCCTTTCCGGGCGACCGACCATGATCCTGACAATGGAGTTCCAGGGCAAGATCAGGGCGGACTACGATCTCCGCGACATACCTATCAAGCGTTTCTCTGACAGCTCGAGCGACATAGACAACGTGAACCCGAAGGACCTCGAAGGCGATTCCATGGAGATCGTGTCCACGTTCCTTATGACCACGAAAGCGGCGGGCGTGTTGCTCGATGGGATCGAGCAGCTCACGGAGATCAACGGTTTCGACAAGGTGCTAGCATTCGTGAAGCGGCTGAACGATCTCGCTGCGATCCATGGATCGACGATAATAGTGGCCGTGAACAAGAAAGGCCTTCCAGAGGACGAATTCAAGAAGCTCAGCGACGAGTTCGACGAGATCCACGACTATCAGTAGCGGCCTCGCCGGCCCAGCGTCGGTAGAGGTCGTTCTTCAATCCGAGCTGGTCAAGCGTCCTCCCGACGACGAAATCCACCATGTCATCGACCTTCTTCGGTCTCGGGTAGAACCCAGGGCACGCGGGCATTATCACGGCGCCAGCGCACGCAAGCCTTTCCATGTTCGAGAGGATGATGCTCGACAGAGGCGCCTCCCTAACGACCAGCACCAGCTTCCTTCTCTCCTTGAGCGCGACTGACGCCACCCTGGTCATCAGGTTGTCGGCGATCCCGCAAGCGATCTTGGACATCGTCGATGTGCTGCAGGGTACGATCACCATTGCGTCAAACCTGACGGAACCCGACGCGATTGTGGCCTCCATGTCATCATTGTCGAAGTGACGGTCGGCCAGAGCATGGATGTCCCCGAGGTCCAAGCCCAGCTCAAGCTTGGCAAGCTTGAGGGCATCCCGCGAGACGATGACAGTCTTCCTCCCCGGGAGCGATTCGAGCAACCTTGTCCCGTAGACTATCCCCGAAGCTCCCGAGATCCCGACGACGGTCTCCATCGCAACTGCAAAGGGTAACTCGGAGAAAATCCTTTCTCCGCTTTCTGAGGTGATTCCTGACCAGGCATCTGGATGCGCTTTTTTCCTTTTGGGGCAACGGGAAGCATTTAAATACGAGCACCAGCTTATCCGCGGTTTGCCACCGATGGTGGCACCTATTCCAGCTGTTTGAGAAACTTAATCTCGGCGAGGAATCTCAATGGTGACTGCATTTGACGTGCCTGCTGATAAGCTCATACCGAAGATAGCGGAAGAGCTCAAGAAGGTCGAATCGATCGCACCCCCGGATTGGGCGGCATACGTGAAGACCGGCAGGCACAAAGAGAAGTGCCCGGTGGAAAACGACTGGTGGCATACCAGGGCCGCCGCGGTCCTGAGGAAGATATACGTCGAGGGACCAGTCGGCACGACCAGGCTGGCAGCTATGTTCGGGGGCAGGGCTGACAGAGGATCGAAGCCAAACAAGGCAGTCAGGGGTTCGAGGTCCATTTCACGGGCAACGGTCCAGCAACTGGAGAAGGGCCAGCTAGTCCAGAAGCAGAAGGACGGCGGCAGAGTAGTCACGCCGAAGGCCCGCAAGATGATCGATGCGATGTCCACGCAGATCCTCAAGGACATGGCCGCTCAGAACCCCGAACTGACCAAGTACCTCTAGGGAGCTGACATGGCAGAACAGGACGAATTGGACGCCCTGCGAAGAAGGAAGATGCAAGAGCTGGAGTACAGGGCCCAGCAAGAATCCGCGGCGCAAGAACAGAATAAGCAAATGGATGCCCAGAAGCAGGCGCTAATGCGCCAACTCCTGACGCCAGAAGCAAGAGAGAGGCTCGCCAACATACGCATGACCCGGCCGGACATCGTAGAGTCGGTGGAGAGCCAGCTGATCACGCTGGTGCAATCCGGAAGGATAAACCAGCAGATAGACGATTTCACCCTTAGACAGATCCTGCGCAAGATAATGCCGAAGAAGAGAGAGATTAAGATCGAGAGGAGATGACGACATGGCTAGATTCAAACCACACGCTAGAAAGCTCAGGTTACTCGCGGCGGAGAAGAGCAACAGGCGAGTACCTGCGTGGGTGATGCAGAGGACAAACAGGGCATTCACGAGGCATCCGAAGAGAAGAAGCTGGAGAAGGACTAAGCTGAAGGTATGAGACCATGGTCGAAGAACTAGAGAGAGTCTATACGATCCCGCTGACCGTGACTAAGATAGTCCCAAAGACAAAGAGGGCGCCCAGGGCCATCAAGGAGATCAGGGAGTTCGTCAAGAGGCACATGATGGAGGAACCCTCGACGGATACCAAGGACAAGGAGCGGCCGAAAGAAGTCTGGGTGGACCACAAGCTCAACGAGTTGATCTGGGCGAGGGGGATCGAGCACCCGCCAGCGAAGGTCCGCGTGAAAGTCATAAGGTTCGAGGACGGCCTGATTGAGGTCTCCCTGCCGGATGAAGAATGATCGTTCTAGGACAGGGACTTGATGCTTAGGCTCGGGGATATCAACGGCAGTCCATACATAGGCGTGTACTGCGCCGCGAGCGAGGACATCGCCGTCGTTTCTGACATTACCGATCCAAAGGCCGTGAAGGAGCTGGCCCAGACACTCGGCGTCGAAGTCGTGCGCACAATCATCGCTGGTGGGACGATCGTCGGTTCTCTTGTGGCGATGAACTCCAATGGCGTCGTTGTGACGAACTTCGCAGAGGCGCATGAGCTGGCGAGATTCCCGAAGGGACTGCGGATCACCAAGATGGAGGAGAAGTTCAATGCGGCCGGCAACAACATCCTTGTCAGCGACAGGGCCGCGCTCGTCAACCCTGGGGTTTCGGACAAGACCTTGAAGCGGCTACAGGACACGCTCGGGGTCGAGGTCCAGAGAGGCAGGGTCGCTGGGATCGAGACAGTCGGTTCCGCGTGCCTCGCGACATCAAAAGGGGTCGTCTGCCATCCGAGGACCAGCGAGGACGAACTCAAGTGGCTGTCGGACCTCTTCAAGGTCCCTGCGCACGTTGCGACTCTGAACTACGGGACGCCATACCTTGGCGCCTGTGCGGTCGCCAACAGCAAGGGCGCCTACGTCGGGTCCAAATCCACGCCCATAGAGCTCGGTAGGCTGGAAGACGGTCTGGTTTTGTACTGACCGGGTCTCATTGCGAGAATACCCAGATATCGGTCCCGTCCGAAGGGAGCTCGTCGCCCGTGAACTCCACCTCGTTGCCCATCTTCACGACCCTGCGCTGGTCGCACAGCTTCAAGAAATTGTGCACGGGCTGGATAGACAGACCAAGGCCCGGGACGCGGTAGTGCATGGGTATTGCCACCTTCGGTTTCACCTTCTCGATGACGCGATGGGCCGCCTCAGGACCTATCGTGAAGACATCCCCAACGGGCACGAACAGGACATCGACCGGGGATATCCTCTCGATCTGGGAATCGTCCAGCTCGTGTCCAAGATCGCCAAGGTGGCAGAACGAAGTGCCGTCCAGCTCGAACCTGAACATGGTTATCTTGCCCCTCTTCGAGCCGCCTTCGCCATCGTGGGAGGCACCGATCCCCTCGACCCGGACACCTTTCTCGACAGTCATGATCGGTTTCGTCAGGACGCTCGTGTCAGGTCCTTCGACGCCCTCGATGAAGTTGTGATCGAAATGATCGTGCGAGACCAGCACCAGGTCCGCCTTAACCGAGGGCGCAGCTATGCCGAGTGACTTGCCATCATGTGGGTCGGTGACGACCTTGACGCTTCCTTCAATCTCAAAACACGCGTGCCCGTGCCATCGAATACGCATTGACTGACCCGTCGGAAAGTAATCCGCCACGGCATACTTAACACAGACGGTTTCTGGCCCTTCGACTGGCTGAGGGTAAAGTCAGGTCGATGCCCCTTACTTCTTCACTCTTCGTACCAATCGCGTCTTCCCTGTGCCACTGTCGGGCCTCACCTGCGGGCCCTCATTGGGTGGCGGCGCCTTCACGGTGCGCACCCTGCGCACCTTCGCGGGGTTCGGCTGGGCTGCGGCCTCGAGGGATATCCCGCTCCCGTCGCGGGCGGAGACCGGCTTGGGCATTTCTTCACGCTTTTCCAAAGGATTGGTCGGGGATCTCCTGATCTCCATCTCCGACGGTCTCGCCTCTCGGAGCCCTTTCTGTCCTCCATAGGTCGCGGGCGGGGAAGGAAGGGGTCGCGCAGGAGCTGGCGTCCCAGTCGGGGGCGGCCGTGCTGCCTCTCCAGTCGGACGGTCAGCGGAGCTCTGCTCCTGCCGTGCTCGAATGATATCTATCCTCTCTATCGAGGGAGTGTGAAGGGTGAGCTCGATTCTCTGATTGACCGTACCAGGTTCGAACTTCTGCTTCTCGAGCATGAGGTCACGTTCGAGCTTCTCTATCTGGAGGATCCATTCGTCCTCCTCTTCGAAATCCCAACCGCAGAACTCGCATACGGTCGAATCCAGGGCAACCCCGAGCCCACAGCTCGGGCATTCCTTCTTGACTTCGGCCTCTTCCATTTTTTTGCCCATTGCACAGATAATTATCAGGTCATTATTTAAGCGTTATTGAGCGAAGAACGACGACATGGGCTGGCAACGTCTGGATGGGCGATGCTCAAATACACGTTTGTCGCATTACCTGTTCACAGTGAAAACGTTAGTCCTGTGCGTGGATCGCGACGATGACCTCGGTGTGAAGGCCGGAATACACGGGCCGGTCATCGGTAGAGAAGAGAACTTGAAGTCCGTGATAGCCCTCGGGCTGGCGGACCCTGAGGAGGTGGACACGAACACCATTCTCTCAGGACTTCAGCTCTATGACGACCTGGTCAAGAGGGGCATGGACGCGGAGATCGCGACGATCTCCGGGGACTCGCATGTCGGGTTTCAGTCCGACCTCATACTCAGCAACCAACTCGAGAATGTGCTGGAGGTGGTCAAGCCCAATCGCGCCATACTTGTCAGCGACGGTGCGGAGGACGAGTCGATCTATCCAGTCATCTCATCGAGGGTCAAGATCGATTCTGTCAAGCGGGTCTATGTGAAACAGAGCAGGAGCATCGAGGGCACTTATTACATGATATCGAAGACCCTCCGCGATGTGAAGATGCGCCGCAAGTGGATTGTCCCGATATCCATGCTCCTGATTCTATGGAGCCTCTTCACGCTCCTCACCATCGCGAACATCATCAAGATACCTTCATCGATGGCCCTCGGTGTCCTGGGAATCGTGCTGGGCTTGTATCTCATAGGATGGGCCTACCAATGGGCATCGTTTATGAGGCAGCGGGTATCCCGGGCGAAGAGGGCGATTCGTCAGGGCAGCTTGACGATACCCTTCGCGATCGTGGCCATCGTCCTCGTCGTCGTGGGTGTGCTGGTCGGGTACGATATGGCGACCGTCTATCGGGAGGGGCTGCTCCCGAACGAGCGCAGCGTCGCCATTTCCACCCTGCTCTTCGCCTCTGGGGTGGCATGGTTCATAGTCTTCGGGGTCTTCGCCTACGAAAGCGGGAAGTCAGTTACCGTATTCCTCCAGACGGGGAAGATCAAGTGGTCCTTCATTGTGATGATGGTCTCGGTGCTCGCTACTGGCTTCATCATCCAAGGGGCAGTCGATGCGATGGAGTTCTTCGTCTGGAAGAGCCAGGCAGATCTCGTTGTGATATTCGCGGAGATGATCACGGGCATTCTCATCGCCATATTCAGCTCGTTCCTAAACGCTTCGTTGCGGAACGAGGCGGCGAGGGCAGAGGAAGCCGTTCAGGGGGCGTGAACGGCCCTGAAGCCAGAGAAGTGGCAGCCTCTCTACGTAGGCATCTGCAAGGAATTCGGATACGATCCCGCAGAGGATCTGAAGAGCGCCAAGAAGCTCGCTGGATTGCTTGGGAACCGGGGCATCGAGACGCTTCCTAGTGTCAGGGAAGCTCTTCCGCGTTCGGTCCTTGTCTGCGGCGGAGGGGACAGCTTGGCGGATGATCTCTCATCGATGACCATCGACCGATATGTCGTCGTCGCGGACGCCGCGACGTCGATCGTGGCCGATGCAGGTATCAACATTGACATGATCGTGACTGACCTCGACGGGATAGTCGAGGACCAGATCAGCCTGAACTCGGATGGGACGGTCGCGTTCCTACATGCCCATGGAGACAACCAGCCGGCACTGAACCGATACGCCGGCCGATTCGTCGGCCCCGTCGTCGGGACATGCCAGTGCCCCCCGCCACCAGGAATGTTCAATTTCGGCGGGTTCACCGACGGGGACCGGGCCGCCTGCATCTGCGCTGAGCTCGGGGCAAAGGATATTCTGCTCGCCGGCTTCGATTTCGACACTCCATCGAATAAGGCGGGCAAGAGCAAGGACGTCAAGAAGCGAAAACTGCGTTGGGCGAAAGCGATCCTCGACCTGCTCGCGGAGAGCGGTGTCCGCATGACGTACGCGTCGCCGTGATGCGGGATGCCTGATTCGACATGTTTTTAGCCCAGCAATCGATTCCCGGATGGGATTGGGATGACTGTTGTCACAATGCAACAGGTTGAGGCCGCGCTGAAGAAGACCGTCGGCAAGAAAGGGATGTCCGACAAGGAGATCAAGAACCTCGCGGAGTATCTCATGAGCTTCTTCGGATACACGGACGAGGTCATCGACAACAGGCTGACATCTGAGGATCGCGATGTGTTCTACATGCTCGAGGAGGAAGGACTGCTGACTTCCACGCAGGAGGAGGTCCTCCTCAAGAAGGGGAAGCTCTGGCGGATCCATTACTGGATATTGAAGAAGGACCAGATCATTCGTCTCTCGCTGCAGGGCGTCGAGGGGGAGCAGCCCAAGGACGCAGAGGCGGACGTCTATGATCAGGTCTCGGACGAGGAATGGGCCAGACACAAGCTCGCGCCTGAGGACCCAACCGACCACCCGCCAGGCAAGGATGAAACCCATTAATACCTGAAGTCGCATGGGTTGGAGGCGGGTCAGTCCAGATGATTAACGGCTACGTCATCGCTCTCATCGTTTTCCTGGCCTATTTGGGTCTCATCTATGTTCTGAAGAGGACCAAGTGGCTCGACAGGCACAGCATGAGCCTGCAAGGCCCCCTGCTGATGTGGAGGACCCGCAGGGGAAAGGCGTTCATCGATCGAGTCGCAACCAAGGAACGTTTCTGGTCCTGGTACGGCATGGCCGC
>JBGOXV010000062.1:0-8754 GCA_041479325.1 Thermoplasmata archaeon | reverse complement strand
AAGGCCAGGGGGCTGAAAGTGACCGCGATGAAGATCGACCCCTACCTGAACTTCGATGCGGGAACATTGAACCCGTTCGAGCACGGAGAGGTGTTCGTGCTGGACGACGGTTGCGAGGCGGACCTGGACCTCGGCAACTACGAGAGGTTCCTGGACACCAACCTCACGAGCGACCATGTCGTGACGACCGGGAAAGTCTATGGAAGCGTGATAGAGAAGGAGAGGCAGGGAAACTTCCTCGGCAAGACCGTTCAGATCATACCTCACATTACGAACGAGATCAAGTCCATGATCTCGAACGTGGGGATCAAGACAGGTTCCGAGGTGACGATCGTCGAGCTCGGAGGCACAGTCGGGGACATCGAGTCCGCCCCGTTCCTGGAAGCCATGAGGCAGATGCACAGCGAGCTCGGCCATGAGAACGTCATCTTCGTCCACACGACCCTCGTCCCGATCCTGGGAACGCTCCTTGAGCAGAAGACCAAGCCCACTCAGCACTCGGTGAGAGAGCTCAGGGCGATAGGGATACAGCCCGATGCGATCGTCGCGAGATGCGAAAGACCCCTCGAGGAAGGCGCGAGGAAGAAGATCTCGTTGTTCTGCGACGTCCCTCTGGAGGCAGTGATCAGCGCTCCGGATGCGAAGTCCATCTACCAGGTCCCGATCTTCCTGGAGGAGCAGGGGCTCACCGACTATCTCCTTGCCAAGATGAACATCAAGAAGGAACCGGATGGCTTGGCCGATTGGCGGAAGTTCGTCGCGAAGGTCATGAATCCTAAGCACGAGGTGAAGATTCTCCTTGTGGGCAAGTACATGGACCAGCGCGACTCCTACATGAGCCACTACGAGGCGTTCACCCACGCGGGGGCGGAGCTGGATACCCGGGTCAAGTTCCTCCGGATCGAGGCGGAGGACATCGAGAAGGGAGACCGAGGATCGGTCCTGGAAGAAGCGGATGGAGTCCTCATCCCGGGCGGTTTCGGGTCGAGAGGCACCGAGGGAAAGATCCAGGCGATAAAGTATGCGAGGGAGAACAAGGTCCCATTCCTCGGCGTATGCCTAGGGTTCCAGCTGGCGAGCGTCGAGTTCTCCAGGAATGTGCTCGGGATGCATGATGCGAACAGCACGGAGTTCGACCCTCACACGTCCCACCCGGTCGTCGACATCCTGCCCGAGCAGAAGCAGGTGACGAAGAAGGGCGCGACTATGAGGCTGGGCGCCCAGCAGGTCATGGTCGAGGCGGGCTCACGCGCGGCGAAGCTGTATGGTGCCACCGAGATTAGCGAGAGGCACAGGCACAGGTACGAGATCAACCCGCACTACATCGACCGGATCCAGGAGAAAGGGCTCAAGTTCACCGGGAAGTCCCCTGATGGCAAGAGGATGGAGATAGCCGAGCTCGAAGGGCACCCGTTCTTCATCGGCTCTCAGTTCCACCCTGAGTTCAAGTCCAGGCCTCAGAAGCCGGGACCACTGCATTATGGGCTCGTGAAGGCGGCGCTGGAATACTCGCACAGAAGGAAGAAGTGACCTAGGCCGCGGGCGTTTCGCTGGACTTCGTTTCGTCGGGCGGGGCCGTCGATGGCGTTGGGGGCTTGCACTTGGGCAGCATTATCTTGAACACGGTCCCCTTGGAGGCGTCCCCCTTGACCCTGTCCTCCACCCATATGCGCCCGCCGAACTTCTGCACGATCGAGCTCACGATGGAAAGACCGAGTCCAAAGCCTTTGACGCCGGTCACGCCGGTGGCGAATCTCTCGAAGACGACGCTCTTCCTGTCGTCCGGGATCCCCCTTCCGCGGTCCACCACCGATATCAGCCATGAATCGCCCTGGGGAGACGTCTCGTCCTCGATGTTCACGTCCACTCTGACGCGCATCGAGGTGTCGAACTTGACCGCGTTCGAAATCACATTGAAGAATATCTCGTTGAGGTACTCATTGGCCATGACGTAGTGTGTGCCTGGCGCGAGCGTGGAAACAACCGTGACCTTGCGATCGGCAACGGTCTTCGTGACAATGTCTATCGCGTCCGCGATTGCCTTTTGGAGATCCGAGGGGACGAAGGTCGAGTCCAACATGGTCCTCACCTTCGCGAGCTTCCTTATGTTGTCTATCAGGCGGGCGTTGTTCCTGACCTGGACAAGGGCGCGCTCAGCGTATTTCCTCTGGTTGTCGTCGAGGTGCTTGTCCTGCAGGAGGAGCTCGATGTACCCCATGATCCCCTGGTTGAAGTTGTTGATGTCGTGCGTCATCAGGTCGTTCAGTAGTGCGATCTCGTTCGCCGCAGTGACCTGCCCCTCGAACACTTTGAAGTTCTCGAGCGCAATTGAGGCGATCCCTGCCAGGATCTCGATGACCTCTAGCTGGTCCGGGGACGGTATCTTGAGGTCATTGGGCTCGTCGACGAGGAGATAGCCCGTCAGCCTACCACTTCGGTCCTTCATGATCGCCATGAGCTTGTCGC
Organism: Thermoplasmata archaeon; assembly: GCA_041479325.1. GTDB lineage: Archaea > Thermoplasmatota > Thermoplasmata > UBA10834 > UBA10834 > COMBO-56-21. Next base: position 6,288 of record JBGOXV010000062.1, on the reverse strand, counting down.
GCTCGTGCCAAGCGTCTGGAGCCGCACGAGGCAGGTTCGCCAGTTCTGGATGAGCCAGGAACGAGAAGCTCTCCACGCCGTACGGCTGGTCCTCGTACTTCACGAGATACGTCGTGGTACCGATCTTGAAATCGTCATCCAGGTCCACGAGCACATCCTTCGCAGGCCTCTTGTGGCCCTTCTCGACCCAGTTCGGGTACCCCGTCTTGGCGGTGAGTGTGAACGTATCGCTTTCGAGATCTAGGAGCCTGATCGAGGACCTCCTGAACCCAAACGATTGGACGACGGCATCTGTGATTCGCTGGAGAAGGATATCGAGTTCTTCCATATACATCACGGAGGTTGTCAAGTCAAGCACTTTCGCCATCTGCTCGACCTTCCTCCTGCTGTCTCGCAGCAGTGATTCCCTCGTGCTGTACAACTCTGCATTCTCGACCGCGACGGATGCCTGGCTCGCGAAGAGCTGAGCGATCTCGAACTCTGTGTCCGTGAACCGGTTCTCTCCATCCCTGTAGAGCGTCAGCGCTCCTATCACGTGGTCCTTCCCCAACAACGGGATGACAGCCAGCGCCTCTTTCTCCTCTGGCGTTCCCTTGACGTGGGCTACCCTGGGGTCAGAGGTCGTGTCGTTCACGAGCTCCGCCTTTCCAGTCCTAATGACGTATCCGGTGACCCCGGTGTCCGTCGAGAATGTCTCCGCCATTATCTCTGCCGCATATGGTCCGCGGGCAAGCACCGCCTGTACAATTGAAGTGGCTTGATCGAGCTTGTAGAACGTGAGCCCATCGTACCAGACGACATCGCGGAGCTTCTCGGCGACGGCCTCGTAGATGCTGCTCGAGTCTATCTGTCTCTGCATCGCGAGCGCTGTCTCCAACAATGCGAGCTGGGAGTGCACCCTCTGATTCAGGGATGAAAGCAGGTTCGCATTCTCCAGCGCGATGGCCGCGTGATCGGCAAGGGACGAGAGGAAAAGCGCATCGCTCTTCGTGAAGGGCTTTCCTCCGAGCTTGTTGTAGACATTGATGACTCCGATCCCTCTGCCTTCGACAACGAGTGGAGCTGTGATCATTGATTTGATTCCGAACATCTCCGCCCAGTTCTCCTGCCCGTCTGGGTCGGCTAGATAATCGTTGACCACCTCGGCCTTCAGGTATCGAAGCGACCTTCCTGAAATCCCCATCTTCGTGCTGAAGGTCTGCCCCGTGACCTTCGCCTTGTCTATTCGATAAGGTGCAACGTAGCGGAGATTCTCGGTGCCTGGTTCGATCAAACCCACCATCGACTTCTCCGCCTTCAGCAAGTTGGCAGCATCTCGAGCCACCTGGTCCAGGACCACCGTGGGCTCCAGACGATAGGATATCTGCTTGCTTATCCTGTCCAGAACGGAGAGCGCCGCCTCTCGCTCCTTGGATTCGGTGTAGACCCTGGCGTTAGTGATCGCAGTCGCGAGCATGTCCGCAATCATCTCGATGATGCTCACGTCGTTCCTGGTGAACGCATCCTTCGTGTCGCTCTGGACGTCAAGCACGCCCAGTATCTCCCCTCTGAACATGACCGGGGCTGACAGCTCGGACTTCGTGCCTATCAGGTCCTTTCGAATGTACCTGGGATCGGATTCCACATCCGCGCTGACCAACGTCTCTCCGAAGTAGGCGGCATGCCCGATGATGCCCTCTTTGAGCTTTATCCTGAGGTCCTTGGGGACGGCGTCCATGTGCCATCCGTATCCAGCCTTGAAGTACAGGTCGCCTCGCTCCTTGTCCATCATGACCATGATCACGTGCCTGTAGCCGAATCCTTGGGCGATGGACTTGACCAACTCGGTCATCAGCTCATCGATGTCGAGCAAGGAGGTGACCACCCTGCCGATCTTGTTAATGGTCGTGAGCTGGCTGACCCTACGGGCGAGCTCCACGGTTCGAGCCTCCATCTTCGATTCGAGCTCGCTGGTGTACTTCTCGTACTCCACCTTCTCGGTCTTCTGTCGTGTTATGTCGTGCAGGATGCCTACCGATCCCAGCAACCTGCTCTTCTCGCTCTTGACCGGCAGCGCCTCGACCTGTGCATAATAGCGCGTGCCGTCCTTCCTGAGCCCGGTCATCTCCCCGTGCCAACCGCGCGTCTGGGCATCTTTCATTATCGTCGGCATTGTCCCGGACGAGTTGGTCGTATCCGTCATGCTCAGCCCGGCGACTTGCTTCTCATCGTAGCCGGTCAGCTGAATGTATGCCTTGTTGACATAGATGAGACTCCCTTCGACGTCCGCAACGCACACGGCTTCCGACATCTGGTCGAAGGAGGCTGTCATGACCCCGAGTCGATCCTCGGCTTCCACTCTCTGCGTAACGTCGTGGGAGACGCACACGAAGAAGTCCCTCTTCGTCTCCTGATCGACCAGTTTGGTCACAACCAGATCGGCCGTTCGCCCGCTTTCCATCTCGACGCGCCTCACGAACGGCCCTTTCTCGAAATCCCAGCCAACATTGACCGGACAAGTGGGGCAAGCTCCGTCGACCTTCCCGCACCCAAGTACCTCCGAGCATTTCTTGCCCGTGATGTCCCCCCGGGTCGACTTCATCCTCGAGTTCACGAATTCTATCGTGCCGTCATTTCCGATTACCACGACACCGTCTGCGAGCGAGTCGAATGCAGCGAACCTGCTGGGTCTGGACCCTCCGGCCTCGACCGGTTTCAAATCATTCAAGGGATTGTTCGAACTAGGCGGTATCAACATGCCCGGGAAATCCCCACTGGACGTGAGATGGGTCTGCCTTGTCCATAAATGTTTCGAGAGAGATGTCGGGAGACGGTCTTGGGATCTCCCTGGACCCATCGTGAGACAGAGCGCTCGCGGGGAACCAGGCGCTCCAATACCTTTAACTATGCCATGCACGATGAAACCACGATGGCCACGAAGGCGAGCTTCGACTACGAGGTCCTTCTTGAGAGGGCGAAGCAGAAGCTTCCACAGACGCTCGAGTCGCATGACAGGTTCCAAGTGCCCGAGCCAGACGTAATGATCGAGGGAAAGACGACGGTCCTCAGGAATTTCGGGGACATCGTCGACACGCTGAGGCGCGAACCCGATCACCTGCTAGGCTATCTGCTCAGAGAGCTTGGGACCGCGGGTGCGCAAGAAGGGAGACGAGTGGTCTTCAAGGGCAAGGTCTCCCCTGCGTCCATAGCTGACAGGATAAAGGACTACGTCGACGAGTACGTCCTATGCTCCGAATGCAACAGGCCGGACACGAAGATAGCTAAGGAAGGCCGGATACTCATCCTGGTCTGCGAGACTTGCGGCGCTCATCGCCCCGTCCATGTGAGGAAGCAAGTCAAGGCAGAGAAGGCCAGGGAGATCGAGGCGGGCCAGGTCTATGACCTGATGATCGAGGATGTCGGTAAGAAGGGCGACGGAATTGCTCGGAAGGGCGAGTTCATAATATACATCCCCGGGACGGCAAAAGGCTCCCAGGTCAGAGTCATGATCGAGAAGGTTTCTGGGACAGTCGCGTTTGGAAAGAGAGAGAGCTGAGCAGTTCTAAGGCACGACCAGTCTTCCAGTGCACGATACCCGCGATGCACCACCGACCTCGACTCTTCGTATGGTTGACCCCTTCTTCTCCACGCGCACCATTATCTTCGACGGACGCCCGATCCAATGGCCTTGCTCCACAACTATGTCCTCGAACTCCTCCCGAGGAATGAAATCGTTCTCGACGATGTACGCCCCTAACGCCCCCGCAGCCATTCCGGATGCGGGTTCCTCAAAGACCACGTTCGATGGTAGGAAACATCTGGCATGGACCGTTGAGCCCTGGTCGAGAACGGCCCAAGAGTAGACCTCGATCCCGGCGATGTCGAGCTCGCGCGAAAGGATGCTGAGCTCATCATGCCTGGGCTCCAGCTTCTCCATGATGTCGATCGACCTCACGGGGACCAGTAGGTATGGGACGCCCGTGGAGGTCCTGCTGAGCGGGAACTCGTCGTGGAACAGTGCGTCCACGCCTACGCCGAGTGCGCTGGCGACCTCCTTCTCGTCCCCCTCTCGAGCGAACATCGGTCTTCTCTGTGTCATCCAGACGCGTTCGAGACCCTCAGATGTCTCCTCGACAGAAAACGGGAGGACGCCCACCTGCGATTCCAATCTGCGTTTTCCGCCCGGCGAGGAACCAAACGCCCTCCTCTCCGCGAGACACCATAATGCGCCTATGGTGCCATGGCCCGAGAGGGGCTCCTCAGAGGTGGGCGAGAAGAACCTGAGCCTCACATCAGCCTTCTTGGACCTAAGCACGAACGAGGTGACCGGTGACCCGATCTCGAACGCGATCCTCTGCATCTGCATCTCGTCCAGTCCGTCCGCATCGAACACTACGCCCGCTGGATTGCCGGAATAGGCCTCCTGCGTGAACACGTCCACCTTGACGAAATCCAGTTCTGCCACGGCGGTGACACAGGTCTCAGGCTATTTGGAGGTTTTTCCGCGAATCGCCCACTGCACAAAGTATTTCTAAACCGGTTCGTCTAGCTGGGCCGATGAAAGGGACTGTCAGGACAATAATCGTTATGGGCCTGATGTTCTTGGTGGCCCAGCTTGGAGCCCTGGTGATGGTGTCCTCGATCTTGGGCTCACAGAACCGCGCTTTCTCCAATCCGAATGACCCGCTCATCCCGATCCTCTACATCGGCGCGATGATCCTGTTCACTTTCGTCGTGCTGTACATCATCAAGAAGAAGCGCGAGAACATCGTCAAGTTCATATTCATCGGGGCCGTGGCGTTCACCATTTTCTACGTCCTCCTCGCAATCGCGGCTAGGTTGACCCCGAGCACACTTGGCATAGTTGGGCTTGTCCTTCCAATCGTGATCACCGGCGTCCTGACGTACTACCTTGTAAGGAAGCCCGAATGGTACGTGGTCGATGCGTCGGGTGTTCTCATGGCGGTAGGCGTGATCGGGATCTTTGGCATCTCGCTCAACATTCTGCCAGTGATGATCTTGCTCATCGCGCTCGCGATATACGATGCCATCTCGGTATACGGCACGAAGCACATGGTGGCCTTGGCCGATGGAGTCACCGGGATGAGGCTGCCGATCCTCCTAGTGATACCGAAGAAACGCGGATACTCTTATCTCACGCAGGGTTCGCTGGTCAAGGAACTTGAGGAAGGGGAGGAACGGGAGGCGATGTTCATGGGCCTCGGCGACATTATCATTCCGGGAGTGCTCATCGCTTCCTCGTATTACAACCTGGCAACGACGGGGACGGGGCCATTCCACATAGAGGGCATCGATGCCAAATTACTGGTATCACTCGGAACGCTCCTGGGAGCCTTGCTGGGCTTCGCGGCCCTGATGACATTCGTGATGAAGGGACGACCCCAGGCCGGACTTCCCCTGCTCAATGGTGGAGCCATCCTCGGCTACCTTGTCTTCTATGCGCTCGTCTATGGCAACCTGCATTTCGGGCTCTGGTGATTCCCTGAAGGATCTGAACCTGATTGTCTGCTCCGACCTGCACGGCTCGAGCCAAGCTCTCGACATGCTCGTCGAGGCCGCATCGTCCGATTCGTATGATGCGATGGTCGTATGCGGGGATTTCACCACCTTCGGCACGACCGAGTTCACCGAGAAGTTCTTGAAGAGACTCAAACTCCGAATATTCGCTGTCCCTGGCAACTGTGATCTTCCAGAGACCGTCTCGGTCCTCGAGGCAGCGAATGCGAGCATCCACAATGTCAGGGAGGGATTCATGGGCAGGCAGTTCTTCGGTTCCGGCGGCGCCCTGCCGGGGGGCGGAACGCCGTTCGAGATCGAGGACGACATCCTGGAGAGGTCTCTCAGGTCTGTCGCGGTCAAGGAGGGGATCATGGTAACGCACTGTCCCGCATACGGCATGAACGATCTCACGAAGAACGGGCGGCACTTGGGCTCCAACGGGGTACTTCGGGTTGCCAACGAATTCAAGCCTATCCTCGCGTTGTCCGGCCACGTGCACGAGGCGCAGGGCAGGATCGTATCGAAGGACACCGTGTTCGTGAACCCCGGAACAGCAAGGCACGGCTCTTACGCGACGGTCCGGGTGGGTGACAGCGTGGACGTGGAGTTCCACGAGGTCCAGCTCCAACGCTAGGCGCCCAATATGTTTTAATAGACCTCCCACTTTCACTTGGCCGAGAGGTTACAGATGGCCATTTGGCAAGGCAGACCCAAGAGGAAGCCATCAGGCGGAAGGCTGAGGCTCGCCCGAAAGAAGAGAAGGTTCGAGGTCGGGAGAGAGAAGCAGTT
>JBGOXV010000061.1:0-8796 GCA_041479325.1 Thermoplasmata archaeon | reverse complement strand
GTCATGACCATCCTCATGCCTCATCCTCCCTTACCATGATGATACACTTCTGGGGGCACTCGAAGGCGCATATCCCGCACCCCTTGCAATAACGGAGGTCGATCACGGGTTCGCCGTCCACCAGCTTGATTGCGGCGTCGGGGCAGAACTTCCAGCATATCTTGCATTTCTTGCACTTCGCCTTGTCGACGACCGGCCTTATGACCCTCCATAGTCCAGTCAGGTTCAACGTGCTGGGCTCGGTCGAGATCGGCGTCAGTGGAATCTCCTCGTAGCTCTTCGTCATACCTTCGCCTCAACAGTCTTCTCATAGGCCTCTTTCGCGGCAGCGACGTTGGCCTCTTCCTTCACAGGCGCCAGCTCCCTTATGCTGGCCAATATCGCATCCAATGAAATCATGTCGCACATCCTGGCGAAGCCCCCCATTATCGCGGTGTTGACGATTGGAGATGACCGTGATCCTATCCCATGCGTGGCGGCGATGGAAGTGGCGTCCAGGACGTAATAGTTGTATCGGTCTGGGAGACCTTCCAGCTTCTTTGCCTGCGGGAAGTTGATCAGGACTTTCCCACCTGGCTTGAGTCCTTCCAGGACGTCGACGCCCTTGAGCAGTGCGCTATCGAGAACGACCACGTAGTCGGGTTCGTAGATGCTCGACCTGTTCCTAATCGGTTTCTTGTCGAAGCGGGCGAACGCCGTCACGGGGGCTCCTCGCCGCTCGACACCGAAGAAAGGGAAAGAAGAGACTTCGAACCCCATCTGAAAAGCGGCCAATGCGAGCACCTCGGAGGCTATGACGACCCCCTGTCCTCCGCGGCCGTGGAACCTGACCTCTATCAACGGGGTCACCGACATATAAGTTATCATTTTCCACATATTAAGAATGCCCCTGCTACAAGGTCGGGGAACTGAAGCCTGCGGATGACAGGCGGCCGGAGAAATCCGTTACGGGACGTAACTAGATATCGCATCAATCATTGCACCCTGCGTGAAGGGGCGATTCAGAGGACTGCACGCAAGGGCTTTCGTGCACGCGACAGAGGATCTGGAGAAGGTTAAGCTGGCCATGGCGAACGTCCTCGGTCCTCTGGAACTCACGACTCTCGCCACAGAAGGGGTCCATGGCAACCCTCTAACGATTCTCGAGGCGGAAGTTGCCGACCCAGACGACGTCATGCGACTCTTCTCGAAGCTGGACGTTGAGGACCTCAAGACAATCTTGCGAACACTTGACAAGAGGGTCGACGAGGGCTGCAACCTATTCGTAAAGATAGACAAGCAATCAGCCTTCCTCGGGCAGGTCAAACTGGACCGGGGCGACGATGTGATATCGGTGAGGATCCGTGTGGCGGCGTTCCCGGCCAACTGCGAGGTGGCGCAGAATGTGGTCAGTGAGGTCGTGGAGCAGGAACTGGCCGAGAGAGACAAGCTTTAAGTCGTTTTTAGGCATCCGAGAGAAAACGCTGGATTTATCCGTTGCCTGACTCTTACGATGCAGAGGAGTCCTTCAGTCAGTCAAAGCAGGGGTAGCCAAGTCCGGTCAACGGCGCAAGGCTTAGGACCTTGTCCAGCAGTGGTCCCGCGGTTCGAATCCGCGCCCCTGCACCCTACTTCTTCGTCTCGATGGCCTTGAAGATCTCGCACCCGGAGTCGTACTCCTCGGGCGAAAGCCATTTCCGGTACTTGCCTTCGGGGAAGCAACCTCGCTGCTTTCCACGCGGAACATACCAGGCACAGCTCCTGCACGTCCTCCCGCTGCGTTGTCTCAGAGACGCGAGGATCAGCCTCTCCTCTCGCGTGTAGTCCTGGTTCTTGTCCACGACCACGAAAGTGAGTAGCGGCTAATCTCTTTTTTGCGCGGACCGCGCACGGAGATATATATGACGATGGTGTATCGCCTCGCGTGAAGTACCTTTACTGTCCCAGGTGCAAGCAGCTGCATGTGAAGCCCTGGTTTGCCATCAGGAACAGGTGCCAGAACTGTTTCAGCGAAGCGGCGGCCATACCCATCCCCGCCAATTGGATGACATACTTGTCATACATACTGTATGCCCTGATCCCTGCGCTGATAGCGATCGACTTCACATACCACGACAGGAACTACCTCTATCTGGCCGTGGCCCTGCTCTTCGTCATGATGGCTGTTTCCTTCGTGGACATCGGACGCGGGGAGAAGTATGCAAAGGAACGGATAAAAGTCACCGACACCGATGTCGACGCCTTCAAGAGACGCAAGTGGAGATGACCAGCATCACCAGATAGTCTGACCCGTCGACATCACGCATCTTAGTTGAACTGGCAAATGCGTTTCTGGCATCTCCGCCGGCATCCATTCCGATAGCAAGGACCTCCTCGGAGGTCTGGTCCAACACGACCAGCCGAGGGTGCAACGCAAGACCGCACAGTCGCTGCAACGCATCGGAGAATTGTTGATTCAGAGGCAGGAATGCCTTGATCGGCATTCCCTCGGAAAGTCCGCGCAGCTCGATGTTCAAGCACTCGCCAATCTGTTCGTTGCTTCCTACGACCAGACGTTCGCCGAGGTCGAGGGTTACTTCCACCCCGACCGATGCCCTTAGGAACACATCGAGCACGTTCGCTGGATCCTTGGTTGGTCTGATCTCCGCGCCCTGGGGAGGTGCGAGGCCATAGGAGAGGAGCACGCTCGACACCAGGATCGCGGCCGAGAAGAACACTATCGCGTCGAGAGTGGCGAGCTGACCCTGAAGATCTGCACGTTTCCTACCAGACAATGACTCTCACCTCCAAGACAATCGTGAGACCGTTGTCACCCAGCGCGTTGAGCAGCTCGCTCGCATAGCCTGTCGATCGAGGAGCGGAGCCTTGGTCGCTGCTAGTATTGAGAATGCAGGCAAACGAAGGCTGGAGTGAAAACACGGAGAGAGCGAAACCTCGACCATCGCTCAACTGGCTCACGATGTCCGAGTAATTGAACGCGCATATGGAAGCAACGGTCGGCAGCACGTCAGGTCCGCAGGAGAAGAGCATCTCCGATGCGACAGTGTCGACGATCCGCTTGGCGACCACATCGAGCTGCTCATCCATTCTTTCGGCGGTCATTCGTTCTGAAACGAACACGCTGGTCAGCACCAGTGCCACCACCCCTGAAAGGACGAACATGAGAACCGGGAGGTCTTCGAAGAACCCTGCTACGCCGAGGCGATCGGCCCTCATCGACCCGGATGTCTGCTAGCACCCTTTCCTCACTCCCGGCTACATGTAGCGTACGGATGCCAGAATCCTACAAGAACGCTCACTGACTTTGCTCGGGCATGACACCGCGGCGAGGACCCAGCAAGAAACTCGCCCCAACGATCAGTCCGGATTCGGGTTGCCCTCATGGTTATACCGAAGATGAGGGGCTCCAGCTGGAGATCGATTGTTCGCAATGCAACGGAGCCCATGACCTGAGCAACCACAAGTGTCTCTCGGCTGTGCTCAACGTTCTTGCAGGAGGAGCACAGCCGGAGGCGATCATCCTCAAGAGATTCATGCACAAGAGGTATCGAGGAGAGTCTGTGGATCTCGCATCGGCAGCCGCGTCCGCCCTCGCTTCACTCAACCGGGCAATCGTGTCTGCGCCGCGGCCGTCAGACAAAAGGTGTCGGACATGCCCCGCCAGTAAGGAACAACTGCTGACGACGATCAAGCGGTTGTTGATGGATGATCCCCTCGAGTACGTCTCGGATTCAGGGGGACTAGTCGCGCGGCTAAGGGATGGCATCTCGCACGTGAGCTGTGCCGATAGCGATTCCTGTCTTGAAGCTGCGCTGAAGGCCGCGGAGACGCGGTCAGGGGCGAGAGGATGACTCCAAAGGCGCCTCCTCCCAAGATCATCACGGCAAGGTCCCCTGACATTCCCTCGGAGAAAGGGAGAATGGAATGCATCAGGATCAAACCAAAAAACAATGCGGCGAGGGCGGCCAAAGTCGAGACGCGTCCATGCTTCGCATCGTCCTGGGTGGAAGAAGCCAGTCTCGACGAGCGCGATGTCATCACACGATACGAGGTCGCTGGTGTCGGAGTGAGCATCGCGTCGCCGCACAGCTCCAGCTGCGGATTGTACATCGTGGACCCGCCGGAGTACAAGCTGAATCCACTCCAGCTCCAAGCGCTGGCGGAGGCGATCTCCGCGGTGACGGACAGGATGCCAGGTGACCTGCAAGTGAACTCCCTTGCGACAGTGCGGCCTTACATAAAAGCGAAAGGCAAGGACTTCCTATACTCGAAACTCGCGACAAAGTCGGGAGCAGGCGCTCTCGGGAAGGACTTGGACAGTGAGGCGGATCGTCTCGCTGACGTCCTCTGCAAATACACCGCGGGATATGGCATCCTGGAGACCCTACTCGAGGACAAACTGATCCAAGATATCTACGTCGATTCTCCATCAGGCCAGACGCCCGTCCAGGTCGTCCTGAGGTCTGACGCCGTCCAGGGTGTCAGACAGAAGTGTCGGACGAATGTATTCATTGGAAGGAGGGATCTTCAAGGGTTCGTCTCAAGGGTGAAGTTCGAGACCGGGCTCCCCTTCTCGGAGGCGCATCCTGTCCTCGAAGCGGACATGAAGCGGCTCGGGGCCCGTGTCACCCTGGTCAGTCCGCCTTTGAGCGACAAGGGCGTCTCCTTGGCCGTCCGGAAGCATTCTCGCGGCATTTGGACGATGCCCGTGCTAATCGGCAACGGATCGATATCGCCCCTGCTCGCAAGCTTCCTGTGGGCGTGCGTGATAGGCAGGAGGACCGTCCTCGTCGCGGGCAGCAGAGGGGCCGGGAAGACCACGCTCCTGGGAGCGATGATGCTTGAGTTCCCGAAGTCCCAGAGGATCGTCCTCATAGAGGACACGCCCGAGATATCGGTCGACAGGATGCAGTCCCTTGGCTTCGACATCCAGTCGCTCAGATTCGATGGGAGCGGAGAAGGAGGGTCGGCCTCCGCCAAAGAGACCTTGCGCGTGAGCCTCAGGATGGGCGAGAGCGCGATCGTGATCGGAGAGGTCCGGGGGCAGGAGGCTCAGGTCCTCTACGAGAGCATGCGCGCAGGCAACGCGGGATCCTCGGTGCTGGGAACGATCCACGGGAACTCGGCAAAAGGAGTCCTTGACAGGGCGGTGGAGGACCTGGGAGTCACTGAGAGGGCGTTCTCATCCACAGACATAGTCGTCGTGATCGGGCTGGTAAGGTCGCCTGATGGCACCAGGTTCTCAAGACGAGTTGTCGAGGTCGCCGAGGTCAGATATGACACACAAGGTGTGCAGCTGGTCGGTCTCTTCGGGACCGAGCCAGGGTGCACATGCGCGAAGCCTACAAAGGAGTTCTCGGCGCAGTGCAAGACCGTTTCTGGGATCGCAGATGCGCTCGGCATGAGCCCGGAAGCCATCATCGACGTCATCAGGACGCGGGCCCACGCAGATCAACTGGCCTCCGAGCTCGGCGCCCGGGAGAATGGTCCATGGTCAGGCGGGATGGACGAGTGGCGCGTGAGGTCGAACGAGGTCCTTACACGGTCCATGTTCAGCCCATCAGGTCCGGAGGCGGGGCTCAGGGAATGGAGGAGTTGGGTGGATGCGAACAAAGGCTAGTAGACAGCCGCATCAGTCGTATGTTGCCCTTTGTAGGGGACTAGAGGCGTTCGCGGACAAGATAGGATTGGTGGCAAAGCATTCGAGAAAGGACATGGGCGGGAGAGAATCGGAGCTTCGCACCTCCCAGGAGCTCGCGGGCATCGATGTCTCTTTCGAGACCTTGGTCGCCGCAGCGAAGGCTGCCCTGGTGATCTCGTCGACGATGCTCGTCCTGGCCGTGGTCATCCTGGTGTTGCTTACCGGGACCCGCTTCATCATCCCGATGGCTTTCCTTCTGATCGTCCTCCCTCTCCTATCGAGGGAGGCCATCCTCGCCTATCCTCATAGTGCGGCGAGGAAGCGCGCCGCCAGCGTCCTGAAGGGGTCCCCCGAGTCCGTCAGCTTGATGATAATGAGCCTGAGGCACGAGCCAAGCCTCTCGAAGGCCATCAGATTCGCCGCCAGGAGGGAGAACGCTTACTCGAAGGAGCTTCGGGAATGCATCTGGAGCGTGGTGATGGGCGTCAACTCGAGCTTCGAGGACTCGCTGCAGGCGCTCGGGAGGAGATGGTCGAAGTACAGCGATGAGCTGAAGGATTCGCTGAATGCGATGGTGATCGCCTCTTGCGAATCCACCGGCGACGGGAAGAGAAGGGCCCTTGACAGGGCCAACATGGCGATGGTTTCCGGGACCAAGCGCAGAATCGAGGAATACGCCCTGTCACTCTCCACGCCCAGCATGATCATGTTCGGCCTGGGCATACTCCTTCCGCTCATGGTGGGTTCATTCCTCCCGATGCTCTCATGGAACCTCTGGACCATGGACGGCCCAGGGGCGAGCAACCTGGACGCCGCCGACGGATCCCAGTCGACGTTCCAGACGATGTTCCTGATGAACGTCCTCTTCCCATCAATCGCGGTGCTCGTCGCGATGAACGCTATCTCCCGGCATCCGCTCGAAACCGGGAACGCAGGCCACGAGAAGCTCCCGAGACATCATATGAAGTGGTTGGCGGTCGCCATCGCGTCCACAGTCCTTGGCTGTCTGGCCATAACGCTTCTAATCAGTGGGCAATTCAAGTACGTCATGTTCTTGATCGTGGCTGTCAGCCCGATCTCCCTCTGGCTGATGGGGGGAAGGGCTTCGGGAACAGGCAGGGGGGTGGCGGTGGGACTTGAGGACGCCCTCTTCAAGACGGGGTCGAGGATGCTCGATGGGGGAAATTTCGAGTCCGCGATGGATCACGCGAGCGACAACCTTGACAGTACCTCCTCTGGACTGGTACGGAAGCTCTCATTCATGACCAACGCGATCGGCAAGGACTTCGACGAGGCCGCAGACCTCGGGGCTGTTTCCACCTCGGAATCGAACGCGATCGAGGGATTGAGGGTCGTGAAGGAGGCCGCGTCCAAGGACGAGATGGCAGCGGGGATGCTGGCAATGGACCTCGCGACGTATCTGAGGGATCTCAGGGAGCTCGAGACGACGCTGAGGAATCGCCTTAAACCCACAATATCGATGATGAAGATGACGGTCTACGCGCTCGGCCCCGTCGTGCTGGGGGTGACATACTCGATTTACCTTGCGCTGACATCCATGGTCGACAGCGGCCAGGTGGGCGCGCGCGCCGGGATCTTCTTCCTGGTGCTTGGCCTGTTCCTTGCTGAGACGGATGCCGTGGTCAGCTACTTCGTGTGGGGCATCGAAGGCAAGAGAGGGCGAGGCCAGCTGATGTACTCCATCGGCGCGTGCATACTTACTTCAGAACTGATCTACGCGGCGACTGCGACCCTGGCGTCCTAGGCTCCCCTGGCTTGCGCACCCACGATCTTCTCCGAGTTGCGCTCGAGGAGCGCCAGCTCCTTCGAATCGAATGCCCGCGGATCCACGGGAATTATGATCCGGGACTTGCTTTGCGCCACATGGTCGTTTACCTGGTTGATTACCCTCAAGGTCTTGTTGAAATCGTTGTTCGTGATGAGGTACTCGATCCCGTCGAGCAGGATGACCCCGCAAGGGTTCTCCTCGACGAACTTGATGATCGTGTGCGTCAGGATCCCGAGGTTGGTGGGGGCGATGACGTCCTGCCCAGCGCGCGTCGTCAACCAGATGATCGGCGTCTTCTCGAGCCCGTACTTCTGCTTTATCATGTCAGGGTGTTGCCTGCTGATCGCGAGTCCTACGACCTTCGCACATGACTCATCCGGAGTCGATAGGATATTCACGAAGGCGTCGAAGCTGAGGTCCGGTGGGCTTTCCTCAACGATGTAGCACTTGCCAGGCAGGAGGTTGTATTTCCTTGAGATTCCGAGGCCGTCCTCCCTCTGGCCGTTCTTCGGTTTCCTGGAGAAAAGGCCCATCTAGTCACTCCACATCGCGAGGACGGCACCAAGGGCTATCTCGTTCGTCGGCTTGAGAAGGAAATCCTTCGCTCCGGAATCAAGGCTCTCGCGGATCATCTTCTTGTTGACGATGGAGCTCATGGCGATCACGACCGCCTTCGGGTCTGTCTTGAGCATCTCCGCGGTGAGCTCCACGCCTGACTTGCCCGGGAGGATCATGTCCACGAATGATATCTTTGGCCGTTCCTTTCGGAACACAGCGATGCCTTCATCGAAGTCCTGCGCCTCCGCCACGTCGTGGAATCCCACTCTGACGAGAAGCTCGATCATGACCTTCCTAAATGCCTCTGAATCGTCGACGACGAGAACCTTCAACGCGATCGCCTATCTGGGGCAAGCACCGCCGGAGTATTTATCGTTGTTCTGGAGAGAATCCGGGATGATAATGGGAGATGGGCAGGCAATTGGTTTCCTGACGCAAGGCCCCTCCTCCAATAAGTTTTGGAGCACGGTGTCCATTCAAGGTCGCGTGCTATCATGGAAGGGACTTATATGCTACCCATCTCAGGCATCTATGTGCTTCCTTCACGGATAAACCCTTCTCCCACCCAGCCGTCGGTGGAACGCTCATACGCCTCTAAGGACAAACAATTATATACTGGAGTAAGGATTCTTTCTAAACCGCTTTTAGAGCATCAGTTTTCACTGACGGTGTTAATTCATGACCGACGCTGAAGGGATCAAGAAGGGGACGACCACCATAGGTATCGTGTGCAAGGAAGGAGTAGTCATGGCCACGGAGATGCGGGCCACGATGGGGACGCTCATTGCCCACAAGACGACACAGAAACTGTTCAAGATCGACGACAACC
>JBGOXV010000060.1:0-8818 GCA_041479325.1 Thermoplasmata archaeon | reverse complement strand
TGCGGCCTCCGTCTTTCCGATGCCTGTCGGGGCGACCAGCAGGATGTTCTGCCCTGATAGGATTGCGGGTATCGCCTTGCGCTGGGGCTCGGTGGGCTCCGTTATGCCCCTGCTCTTCAGGAGCGCCTGCAGCCTTGTATCCAGAAGCGCGAACTCTGTCATGGTGAGCGTTTCCCATTGCCTGGCTCACTTATAAAACATTCCGGCAGACCCTCGAACGTGCGTCCCAGGCCCATTGGCGCAATCCCTTTTATCCCCACTAACTCTTCTGCTGGTCGAAAGAATGTCCGTCATCAAGTCGGTCAGGGCCATGGAGATACTCGACTCACGAGGCAACCCGACGATTGAAGTCGATGTCATCCTCGACGACGGTATGGTTGGTCACGCCGCGGTCCCATCGGGCGCGTCGACTGGGACAAAGGAGGCAGTGGAACTCAGGGACAAGGACCAAAAGCGGTTCCTGGGGAAGGGAGTCCTCAGAGCGGTCGAGAACGTTAATAGGATCATCGGTCCGAAGATCGTCGAGATGGACCCGGTCAAGCAGAAGGAAATTGACCGCATGATGATCGAGCTGGATGGCACGGACAACAAGTCGAGACTGGGGGCCAATGCCATCCTCGGCACATCCCTGGCGGTCGCGCACTCGGCGGCGAACGAGTCCGGCTTGCCGCTTTACAGGTACCTGGGCGGCGGCAAGGGCAATACCCTTCCAGTTCCGATGATGAACATCCTGAACGGAGGAGCTCATGCAGACAACAACCTCGATTTCCAGGAGTTCATGATAATGCCGGTCGGCAAGACCTTCACCGAGTCCTTGAGGCGAGGTGTTGAGGTCTTTCACTCACTGAGGGCGAACCTGACCAAGAAGGGGCTGAGCACCGCGGTCGGTGACGAAGGGGGTTTCGCGCCTAGACTGGGTTCACACGATCAGGCGCTTCAGCTCATCTCGCAGTCTGTGCTAGATGCTGGCCTGAAGCCCGGGTCCGATGTCTTCCTCGCTCTGGATCCCGCATCAAGCGAGTTCTACAAGGACGGCAAGTATCACTTCAAGAAGAGTGACAAGAGAACGCTCACCTCTGGGGAGATGGTTGATCTCTTGGAAGTAATGTGCAAGGATTACCCGATTGTTTCGGTAGAGGACGGCATGGCGGAGCAGGACTGGGACGGCTGGAAACTGCTGACGGACAGACTCGGAGGCAAGATTCAGCTCGTGGGCGACGATCTGTTCGTGACCAACAAGCTGCTCCTCGAAGAGGGAGTCAAGCGAGGCGTCGCCAACGCAGTGCTCATTAAGGTCAACCAGATAGGCACTCTCACCGAGACGATGGAGACGATGGCATTCGCCTCCAAATCGAAGTACCGATGCGTGGTGTCGCACAGATCTGGCGAGACCGAGGACACATCGATAAGCGACATCAGCGTCGCGATGAATGCCGGGCAGATCAAGACAGGGGCCCCCTCCCGTGGAGAGAGAGTGGCCAAGTACAACCGCCTGCTGAGGATAGAGCGGGATCTGGGCGAGAAGGCCAAATTCCTTGGCAAAGAAGCTTTCAGGCGCCGATAGATGCTTCTAGTCAGGGTCAGCCAGCATCATGGACATCCGTCTAGGTCTTGCCATTTGACAGCTTTTCCACCTGATTGTGATGACAGGCAATGTCAATTGCGTCTTATTCTAACGATATGTTGGTCAATTGACCACTAATTTCGTCAACTATTCGACACATAGTTGGTTTGGAGTCGAATAATAGACACAATGATAATTATACTTCGCTTGCATCAACCCTTGAGGCAAGGAGAACCAACTGCGCTTACCGAATCTGTAATGCACTCCCATGGAACAGGTGTTAATGTTGAACACGAAGGAAGGCGGCGGAAGAAAGGTCGATGCTTGCTCGACTGATGGAAGTGATGTTTATTCCACGCACTTGGGCGCTATGGCTCCCGCCCTTGGCGAGATAGGAATCGTGGACACGACCTGCAGGGACGGGGAGCAGATGCCGGGCATTTCCTTCACCATGGATGAGAAGCTCGAGATCGCAAAGATATTGGAGCTGATGGGCGTCGAGCAGCTCGAGACCTTCGCCACATACAACGAGAGCGACAAGAAATGCGCGAAGATGTTGAAGGCCGCCGCGAGTTCGATATCCATCATGGGATGGAACAGGATGGTCAAGTCCGACATCGAGGACTCCATCGCGAACGGTGTTGATGCCGTTTCGATTTCTACGGACACATCGGACATCGCTCTTGAGCACAAGCTCAAGATGACACGTGCTCAGCAGCTCGAGAAGCTGATCGACTGCGTCGATTTCGCAAAGTCCCACGGGATGTACACCTGCTTCAACGCTGGCGATGCCACTAGGACCGATCTCAACTATTTGGTCGAATTTGCCTCAGCTGGTAGGGACGCGGGCGGCGACAGGTTCAGGATATGCGATACGATCGGCGTTCTCACTCCTGCAAAGACGAAAAGGCTGATCGAGACGGTGATGTCAAACGTCGACATCGACGTTGAGTTCCATGCGCACAACGATTTCGGTCTCGCAATCGCGAATGCGCTCGCGGCCTGCGAGGCGGCCGCGCCTTTCGAGGGTCGGAAGCTGTGGGTCTCGACGACCGTCAACGGACTCGGCGAGAGGGCAGGGAACGTGTCGCTCGAGGTCCTAGTGATGAATCTACACAGTCACTACGGCGTTGACAAATACAAAACGGAGCACCTCTTCCCGCTCTGCAAGCACGTGGAGAAAGCCTCAGGCCTGGGCATCCCGCTCAACCACCCGATCGTGGGGGAGAACATGTTCACCCACAAGTCGGGGATCCATGTCGATGGTGTGCTGAAGAACCCGAGTCTCTATGAGGCCTTCGACCCTGTCAAGCTCGGGATGACGCGGAAGATCGCCCTGGGCAAGCACACCGGGAAGGCTTCCATAAAGCACAAGCTGGACCAGCTGGGACTGGCAGCGTCGCCCAAGGACATGGAATCCATCAGGCTCGAAGTGAACAGGGTCGGTGAGATAAAGAAGAAAAACATTACCGACGACGAGTTCATGGACATTTACAAGTCGGTCATCTCGGCCGATTTCGCGGCGATTGCGCCGATGGTAACGCGGAGTTGAACGATGGGCAAGACGATAGCGGAGAAGGTCCTCTCCTCACATTCGGGATCGGATCGCGCGGCGGGGGACATAGTGATAGCATCGGTGGACTTCGCGATGTCCCAGGATGGGACATCGACGATGATGATCCGCGAACTGCAGGAGCTCGGTTTCGAGGCCCCGAAAACGAAGAGGGGCATGGCCATAGTCATGGACCACAACTCACCTTGCCCGTCGGTCGATGTCGCCAAGATTCACAAGACAATCAGGGATTACGCGAGGGCGAAGTCGATCCCGTTACACGATGTCGGCGAAGGGGTCTGTCATCAGGTGGTCCCAGAGAGTGGCAAGGCCCTCCCAGGAGATCTTGTCGTCGGGGCGGATTCGCACACCTGCACTTACGGAGCCCTAAACGCCTGCTCGACCGGACTCGGCTCGGCCGATGTCGCGGCAGCCGCCTTTACTGGAAAGCTCTGGTTCAAGGTCCCGGAGACTTTCCTGATTAATGTCGAAGGCGAGTTCGTGCCGAGGGTCGGGGCCAAGGACCTCGCTTTGAAAGTCATCGGCTCCCTGACCGCGGACGGCGCTACCTACAAATCAATCGAGTTCTCGGGCGAGGCGATAAACTCCATGGCGATGGATGGCAGATTCACACTCGCGAACATCTCTGTCGAGATGGGCGCGAAGTTCTGTCCGTTCGCCTTCGACAAGACGACCGCCGACTGGCTGACATCGCGAGGCATCAGCACTGGCGCTCCGGTCTCAAGCGATTTCGACTGCAAGTACGAGAAAGATTTCGACTTCGACGCGTCCGACCTCGTTCCGATCGTCTCGAAACCACACGCTGTGGATAACATCACGAATGCGACAGATCTCCGCGATGTTCAGATACAGCAGGCATTCCTGGGGACGTGCACGAACGGAAGGCTGAGCGATCTTCACGCGGCCGCCGAGATACTGAAGGGGAAACACGTCAAGAAAGGGGTCAGGTTCATCGTCGCGCCGGCATCCCGGACCATATACCTCGAAGCAATGGAGAAGGGGATCGTGTCCGAACTGCTCAAGGCTGGAGCAAGCTTCGTCGCCCCAGGGTGCGGGCCATGTGTCGGCACGCATGCAGGCATCCCGTCGGACGGGGACAACGTGATATCAACAGCGAACAGGAACTTCAAGGGCAGGATGGGCAACAACAAAGACGTCGGGATCTACCTCGCATCGCCTGAGACGGTCGCGGCATCTGCTCTGACTGGCAACATTACCGACCCGCGGGAGGTATGACGATATGAAGCTCACTGGGAAGGTCCACAGGTTCAATCCGAACGACGACATCAACACGGATTACATCATCTCGGGGAGGTACAAGTTCAAGATAGACGACATGAACGAGCTGGCGAAGCATGTGATGGAGGACATCGCACCCGACTTCCCGAGGAACGTCAAGAAGGGGGACATCATCGTGGCCGGCCGCAACTTCGGTTGCGGCTCCAGCCGAGAACAGGCTCCGAGGGCATTGAAGGCTGCAGGCGTTTCGGCCGTGATCGCGAAATCGTACGCCCGCATCTTTTACCGGAGTTCCTTCAATATCGGTCTGCCGCTCCTCGAATGCGATACCGACTGGATAAAGGCCGGGGACGTGCTGATATTGGATCTCGACAAGGGTGAAGTGGTCGATCAGACGACAGGCAAGACGGTCAAGTCCGCCCCCATCCCGAAGACCATGCAGACGCTTCTCGCGGACGGAGGGCTCATCCCGCATCTCAAGAAGCACGGCGGATTCGCTCTCGATTGAGGAGGCAGAAACGATGGTGGATCACCGAGAGCTCATGGTGCCTTTCATTCCTGGCGACGGCATCGGCCCGGAGCTGATGGTGGTTGCCAGAACGGTCATCGATGCTGCTTTGGACAGATCGACGAAGGGCGCGGTTACGATCAAGTGGGAGGAACTTCTCGCTGGCGAGTCGGCGTTCAAGGCCACAGGCGAGTACCTGCCCATCAGGACACTCGAGGCGATTAAGCTCCGAGGCGTGGCGCTCAAAGGACCGCTCACGACTCCCGTTGGCGGAGGGATAAGGAGCCTGAACGTCGCCATCCGACAAGCCCTCGATCTCTATTCTTCGGTCCGTCCAGTGAGGTACTTCGAAGGTGTCCCCAGTCCTGTCAAGGAGCCTGGCAAGTTGAATGTCGTGATCTTCAGGGAAAACACCGAGGACGTCTACAAGGGCATCGAGTGGAGGCAGGGTTCCAAGGAGGCGAAGGATGTGATCGATTTCCTCAGGTCGAGGATGGGCGTGGAGCTTCCCGAGGATAGTGGTATCGGGTTGAAGCCCATGTCGGAGCATGCCTCCAAGCGCCTCGTGCGGGCAGCGATCAAGCATGCGATCAAGAAAGGCCTCAAGTCCGTGACGCTGGTTCACAAAGGCAACATCATGAAGTTCACCGAGGGCGCTTTCAGAGATTGGGGGTATGACCTGGCGAAGCGCGAGTTCCCTGATTCGGTCGTCAGGGAGACGGACCTCAAGGGACAGGATCCAGGTGCCAGGATCGTGATCAACGATCGCATCGCGGACAACATGTTCCAGCAGATCCTGACGCGGCCGGACGAGTACTCGGTGCTTGCGACACCGAACCTCAACGGCGACTACCTCGCCGACGCATGCGCTGCCCAGGTGGGCGGACTCGGGCTCGCTCCCGGTGCGAACATCGGGGACAATGTCGCGACCTTCGAGGCGGTCCACGGAACCGCACCTAAGTATGCCGGAAAGGACCTAGCCAACCCCTGCTCATTAATCCTCTCGGGATCGATGATGCTGGAACACCTCGGATTCGATTCTGCGAGCCAGTTGGTCACCAAAGGGGTCGAGAGAACGCTCGGGGAAGGGCTGCTCACACGTGACCTCGCAAGGCTCGTCGGGAGCAGAAGCGTGGGGACGGCGGAGTTCGGCAGAGAAGTGATCGCTAGGTTAGGCTGAACCCGATTCTTTCAAATCCCTTCTCAGCTGTCTCCTGTTCTCTTTGTCGATGTTCCGCTCGACCATGTAGCTCAGGACCGTCGTCAAGATCGTCGTGCCCAGAATAACGATCAATGCCACATTCAGGATGAGCGGATTGTACTCCGTCTTCCAAACCGAAGTAGCGGTCAGTAAGGCCGCGGGCAAAGTCGCGAGGACCGCCGCGGCAAGGCCACGAGGCATGAGGCCGAAGAGCGCATTTGCATCGCTCCTGTCCATGTCGCCCACTTTCCACGCGATTATTGAAGTGATCCTCCTAACGACCACGATTATCCCGATTATCGATACGCCGATGATGAGGTGCAGCAAGGTGAAGGTCGAGAATCTGAACATGAGACCCAGGTAGACGTAGAAGAAGGTCCTGACGAAGAACGATATCTCCGAGTGGAACTGGTGGATGTGCTCGTCCGATGATAGTTTGAGGGACAATGAGGTCAGCCACCTCTTGATGAACTTCCTGTTGCCTATGGCTAATCCGAACGCAAGTGCTGCAACGGCCGCAGAGCTCCTCATCGGGGACAGCTCGACGAACCCCGCAACCAAGAGCAGGGCGCCTATCGTTATCATGTAGGACAAGGGCTGGTTCTGCAACCTCTGCAGGACGAAGAGCCATGCGACCCCTGCCGCGAACCCAAACGCGGCTCCGAACAGAAACTTCATCGCCAGGTCCCGCGCCAGGGATACCAGGCTGAAATTCCCAAGCACTATGACCTGCATTAGCGTCAACGCGATGACAATCACGAAGACATCGGTGATGACGCTCTCCATGACGAGCATCGACTTCGTCTGGGGTTTCACTCGCAACCGGTTCGCAATCGGGATGACCACGGCCTCGCCTGTCCCCCCGACTATCGCCCCGACAACGAACGCGAGCAGTATGTCCATGTGCATGAAGAAATGGAGGGCCAGCGCAACGATCGTGATTTCCGAGAGAAGGGTCAAGAGTATGATGGAAGTCGAGATCTTCATCGATTGGATGACCGTACGCACGTCGAGCGACAGGCCGCCGTCGAAAAGGATGATTATGAGCGCAGCGGAAAGCAGGAAGTCCTGGTACTTGTTGATCCCGCTCAGCGTGTCGTTTGTGACGAGTCCGAGGGTCTTCCCGAGTATGTCCGGACCGATCATCATTCCCAGTGCAACGAGTATCAGAACGTCCGGGACCCTGAACCTGGCGAAGATGAGGTTGCCGAAGAATCCAATGAAGACTATGGAACCGATAGCGAGGATAGCCTTGATCGTCTGAGGGTCCATCAGTCTCCTCCGCCTGATCGCCACCCGAGGGAGTCGTTGAGTAGAGTGTGGCTTTTCGATTAATAAGCGCGGACCTCGGTATTTTATGGTATTGGGCTGGCCATCTCCCGGGGGTATGCAGACCAGGGGCTCCATTCTCACGAAGCCAATGTATTAAACGATGTTCGCGGATTCGTCAATCATATGACCATTGAGGGCATCGCATCGGAACCTGCAGACGCAGTACTCGGTGACTACGATGTGATCATCCTCGGGGCTGGCCCAGCGGGGTTGGCCTCCGGCATATATGCGAGGCGCGCAGGACTCGAGGCCATAATCCTGGAGAGGGGCGTTCCTGGAGGGCAGGTCCTCACCAGCCCGAACATAGAGAACTACCCGGGCTTCCCAGAAATCCCGGGAATGAAGCTGATGGACCTGATGGCCGAGCACGCGAAAAGGTACGTCGAGATCAAGGAAGGAGAGGAGGTCGTTCGCATCCGCTCGGCGGAGAAGTTCGAGCTGTGGACTGCGAACGGAGGAAAGTATACCTCCAAGGCACTGATACTCGCGACAGGCTCTTCACACAGGAAGTTGGACGTGCCAGGGGAGGAGCGCTTCGTCGGAAGAGGCGTGAGCTATTGCGCGACCTGTGACGGGTTCTTCTTCAAAGGGCGGGACGTGATCGTCGTCGGCGGCGGAAATACGGCCCTCACGGATGCCCTGTATCTCCATTCAATTGGGGCCAAAGTCTCAATCGTCCATCGAAGGGACTCGTTCCGGGCGGACAAGCATCTTCAGGATACGGTCAGGAGCCACAAGATACCGGTCACATGGAGCACCGTGGTGGAAGAGGTCATCGGGAGCGAGGAGGTCACGGCCGTCAAGCTGAGAGAACTCAAGACGGAGAAGACCGAGAAACGACCGATCCAGGGGGTGTTCATCGCGGTGGGTGAGATCCCGAGCTCTCAGCTCGCGTCCGAGCTCGGATTGGAGATGGACCAGGGAGGGTTCGTGATGGTCGACAAGAACTACAGGACGAATGTCCCGCTGATTTATGCAGCGGGCGATGTCTCTGGAGGCATCCGGCAGATCGTCGCCGCTGTCCACGGGGGGGCTGCGGCCGCCCTCGCCTGCTTCGAGGATCTCATGAGTCCCTACTACAGCAGGCTTCCATGAGGATGCCCCAATCGTACGAGCGCGGCGATTGTCGTCAATCGGCAGTCTTACTTCTGCACATTGACGAACCAGTTGCACCGGAAACTTGGACAAACCCCGTGGTCGAGGCCATCGATTTAATATACCAAGGAGCGTAATAGCTGTTTTACCTTGGGCTTCGCAAGAGGTCCAGAGAGATTAGAAAGGAGGTATTCCTCATTAACGACCGACCACGCAGAGACGATCGCGGCTTTGGTAGCTCCCGACCACGGGAGATGCACACCGTGAAGTGTTCCGACTGCGGAGCTGAGGCACAGGTCCCGTTCA
>JBGOXV010000059.1:0-8823 GCA_041479325.1 Thermoplasmata archaeon | reverse complement strand
TATCGCACATGATCGGTATTCACCGGGGCCCGCGGTCCTTCCACGTCCGTTGCCCCTCGACCTCTTCCCCGAACAACAAAAGTTGCCGAGTGCACGTCCAACCTTCCAATCTAGGTCCATGGCATATAAATGCCATACCCCTAGGAGGTTGGGATTTCCGCTATGAACGGTCGCGTATAAAAGCGTTAGGGTGGAGCTCTCCGGCGACCAGCACTTCCTTTGGAGCCCGGCCCTGAGGGTGGAAGAAATTGTCGATAACTTGATTTGCGATGTGGTGATTTGGCGTTCAATGGGATCGTCTGTGTCTCCAGACAACTCGAAGAGTGATGAGCCGGCCAAGTCGTCGGTTCAGCAAGAGGCCCCACCGACCGGGGAACCAATGCAATCCGGTGACGTGCCCGCTCCGGTGCAAGTCGAGGGGTCGCACAAGGTGAAGCCGAAGAGGAAGCACTGGGTCGGCATCATAGCAGTCATCGTCATCATCGTGCTCCTGCTTCTTTGGACGCTCCTCAGCCCCAAGGTAATGTCCCCTCAGGGGACGACATACGTCGATTCGCCGAAGTACGCGAGCCTTGGGAACTTCACCGGTGCACGCAACATCTGGACGGGCACCGTGAATTGGGGGGTCTCCGTCAGCGGACCCGACAACGCCACAGCGGGAATGCCGATCGAGTTCAAAGTGCTAGTCACCAAGATGAGCGAGAAGCCGAGCAACTTCTTCTTCAGAGGCATCGGTATCTCAATCACCAATTGCACCCTGTGGGATCTGAACGGCACCTATATTGCGAAGCTATCCAGTCTCCAGGATCTCGGGTTCGGCAAGATGGCGATAATAAACATCACGCTTCCCGTTGGAGTCCACGACCTCTATGTTTCGGTGAAGTTTACTGAGTACGAGGTCATGCGGTTGGGTTTCATCCCACTAGAGAGTCTCCTCGTCGAGAAGGTCGATCTCTCCTCGATCACCGTCCACCCCTGAATCCACACTCCGGACAGACGATATATAGGTGGAAGCTCATCGAAGTGAACACCATGGTGATGGAGCTCATTCTGATCAGGCATGGCGAGACGGACTTCAACCGGGACGGTATCTTCCGAGGACAGATGGACGTCCGGTTGAACGCGACGGGCATTGCCATGGCCGACGCGACGGCCGAGGTACTGAAGGACAAGGTCTTCGAGGCCATCTACAGCAGCCCGTTGAAGAGAGCGCTCGTCTCGGCCAAGAGAATCGCCGCGCCCCATCAGATCGAAGTGAGGTCTAAACTTGAATTCACCGACATCAGCTACGGCGTATGGCAGGGGCTCACCGAGACCGAGGTGAGGGAGAAGTGGCCTGGGCTCTATCAGAAGTGGCTCTCGAAGCCCGGAGGCGTCAGGTTCCCGGGTGGCGAGACCACTAAGGTGTGCTGGAAGAGGGTGATCGGCGGCCTTAGGGAGATCATATTCCAGCATGGGACTGGGACGATTGTGATAGTCTCGCACAGGGTCCCAATCAAGTTCATGACCGCTTACCTGTTGGGGAAGAAACGTGGCTACATCAACGAGATCAGGCACGACCCTTGCGCCATGTCCATATTCAGAGTTGATGACAGGAGATACACCCCTGTGGTCCTGAACGACTCGAGCCACCTCGGTGGGCTCTCGCCAGCTGAGGCGAAGGATTTCTGAAATGGCTCAGAGGAATGGCCTAAGGGAATTGAGGTCCCTGATCCTGATGCAGTCCGCATCGGGGTAGGTGTCCTCTCTGTCGACAAGGATGGCGTTCATGCCCGCATCGACCGCGCCTCTGACGTCCGTCGAAAGCTTGTCACCGATGAACAGCATCCTGTTCGGACTCGTTCCTGCCTTGGCCGCTGCCATCAAGAATATCTTGGCCGAGGGCTTGTTCACGCCGACCTCGTCGGATACTATCACGAATTCGAAGTCCTTGGATAGGCCCAGATTATCAAGGACCTTGTTCACAAGACCAGTGGCGTTCGAGACAACGCCCAGTGTGAACCCCCTCTTCCGGAGATCCTGCAGGACGCCCTTGGTCTCCGGATAATCTACCCAGGTCTCGACCTTCGGTAGGACGCCGTTGAACTCGTCGACAAGCATATCATGCATCCTGTCAAGGTCACCAACGAACCCTATCTCTTCGAGGACAAGGCGATCGTACCTCTTCCAGAACGCGGAATCATCCGAACCTTCGAGCTTCGCGAATTCCTCGTCCAGAGCCCGGTCGGCTTTCTTGATCGTGTTGCCGAGCACGGTCGGATTGGCCTTGAATCCCTTTGACAGGAGCACTCTTGCGAAGACCTCCGTTCTTGTCGGTACCATGTCGAGCAGAGTGCCGCCCACGTCGAACACGATCGCGTCTAGCTCCTCTGTCATCTAGGTCAAGCTTGGGACGTCGACTATGTAAACGTGCTCGACCAACCATGAGGTAGGCGGCTCAGACCTGCCCCAGGAGGTCCGGCACATCGGTCGGAATCTTTGCCACTTTGACGTTCGCTTCTTTAAGCGCCTTGATCTTGCTGTCCGCAGTGCCGCGTCCCCTCGCGATTATCGCACCCGCGTGTCCCATCCTCTTGCCCGGAGGAGCCGTGCGTCCAGCGATGTACGCGACGACCGGCTTTGTGATGTTCTTCTTGATGTACTCGGCTGCCTCTTCCTCGGCCGTCCCGCCGATCTCCCCCACAAGGACGATCTTCTTGGTCTGTCGGTCCTTCTCGAAGAGCTTCAGGATGTCAATGAAATTCGTTCCAGTAACCCTGTCTCCGCCTATACCGACGCATGTCGATTGTCCTATTCCGCGTTCGGTGATCGCGTTCACGATCTCGTAGGTTAGGGTTCCCGACTTGGACACGACGCCGGTGCTGCCCTTCATGAATATCTTGTTCGGCAGTATGCCCACTTTCGCTTTCCCCGGCGATGCCAGTCCTGGACAGTTGGGCCCTATGATGGTGACGCCCTTCGATCTGCCAACGGACACGATCTGGATCGCGTCCAAGACCGGCACGTGCTCGGTCACGATCACCATGGTGGAGATGCCTGCATCGATCGCTTCGAGAGCCGCGTCCTTGCAACCCGGTGCTGGGACGAATATGCACGAAGTGTCGGCTCTCTTTGCCTCGACAGCTTCTTTGACCGAATCATAGACGGGTACGCCGTCGACCTCGGTGCCGCCCTTGCCGGGCCTTGTCCCAGCGACGACGTTCGTCCCGAATTCTCGCATGGCGCTCGAGTGGTAGGTTCCCTGGTAACCGGTTATCCCCTGGACGACAACCTTGTTCTTCTCGTCGACTATTATGGCCATTCATATCACCTCAAGGATTCCTTCGAGGCGAGTTCCGCCGCCTCGCTCAATCCAGATGCCGGGATCATGCCCTCGTCCCTCAACATGTCCCTGGCGATCTCCTCGTTCACGCCCTTGATCCTCGCGACGAATGGCACAGTGATCTTCTTCTCCTGGTTGGCTTCGATGACGCCCTTCGCGACGGTGTCGCACTTCGTGATGCCTCCGAAGATGTTCAGCAAGATGACCTTCGGGTTCGCCTCCCCCATCAGCAGCACGGCCTTCTTGACCTTCTCAGGATCGTCCGTCCCGCCCAGGTCCAGGAAGACGCCCGCCTTGCCCCCGAACGTGTTGATGCTGTCTAGGGTGGCCATTGTCAGCCCGGCGCCGTTCGCAATGACCCCGATGTTGCCGTCAAGCTGCACGAATGCGATGTCCAGCTCCTTCGCTTTCTGCTCCAAGGGTGTGAGGTCCTCTTGGAGGCTCTCGTATTCCTTGTGCCGAAACAATGCATCAGAATCGATCGTGACCTTTCCATCTCCCGCGATGACCTTCCCATCCTTCGTGATGACGAGCGGGTTTATCTCCGCTAGCTCGGCGTCCTCGTCGACCGCCAGCTGGTAGAGGTGCTGGCATATCGATGCGATCTGCGAGGACTGCTCCGCTGGTAGGCCCAGGAAGGAAGTGACCCTCCTTCCGACGAATGGCTCGTAACCGATTAGCGGATCCACGGGGAGCATCAGTATCCGGTCCTCGGGCACGCTCTCGATGTCCATGCCGCCATCCGGGGAGGCCATTAGTAGAAGCGACCTGTTGCTGCGGTCGATTGTGATACCAAGATAGAGCTCACGCGCGACATCGAGCCTCTGCTCCACGAGGACTTCCTTTGTCGTGTAGCCCCGTATGTTCATCCCCAGGATCGCCGCCGCGACTCTTCTTGCCTCATCGACGTTCTCAGCGGGCTTGATCCCGCCTGCCTTTCCTCTTCCGCCGATGAGGACCTGAGCCTTCACCATGACCGGTCCAGGGATCTTGCGGATCTGGTCCGCGGACGACACAACGAACCCATCTGGGACGGGTATTCCGTGCTTCCTCAGGACCGCTTTGGCCATGTATTCGAACAGTTTCATCGTTGACCCTTCTCAGGCTAACTCGGAAGGTGCATATTTATCCCTTCCCAAATGACACGGGTTGATTGTTCAACCCCGTCCGTACGAGATCTCGCATCGAAAGACTTATGACGTGACCTTCCAATCATCCAAACCGATGGAGCAGGACATCAAGACTGAAACCCTTATCGTCATGTCCGTCGCTATCTTCGCCGCGCTCGGATTGGTCGCGTTTGTAGTACCTTTCGCAAACCAGACCACAAGGTTGTTCTTCGTCTTGGTGGTCGCTGTGCTCACGGGCACGAACGTGGTCGGCCTGCTCATGGTCTGGAGGTCCTCGCCGACGATAGTCGACGAGGTCTTCCTGATGACCCCGAACGGGATGCTGCTCAAGCACTACACGCGGAGGCTGAGGCCGGACCAGGACGAGGACATACTCGCTGGAATGCTCACCGCAGTGCAGAACTTCGTGAGGGAAAGCTTCGACGAAGCCGGCGGGAAGCTAAACGAGATACGCTTCGAGAACTACGATATCCTGATTTCCCACTCGAAGAACGTCGTCATCGCGGCTATAATCTCGACCAAGAAGCCCGAGAGGCTGCGAGACCAGCTTAGGACCGCGACTGACGACATGGAGGCGCAGTACGGAGAGATGATCAGCCATTGGAGTGGGGACAAGAAGGACCTCGGGGATGTCGACATCCTCATGAAGAAGTTCTTGTCAGGGAAGTACAGGCGCTAGACCATCTTTCCATCATCTGGCTGCGCCTATCGTTTTCGATAACGGAAGTAAAAGATTTAATCCCCGATGTCGCCTATTGCAGCTCAGATGGATCTAAGGGACATACTCAAGAAGGTCGTCCTCCTCGGGGATGGCGGCGTCGGCAAGACCTCGCTTATCGCTAGATACGTCATCGACAAGTTCGACAGCAAGTACATCGCCACAATCGGCACGAAGGTGTCGAGGAAGGACATCCAGATCGTGAGGCCGGACCTCATCATAAACCTCAGGATGATGATCTGGGACATCCTCGGTCAGAAGGAGTACTCCAAGATCAGGAGCGCGAGCCTGAGCGGCGCGCAGGGCCTGATCCTAGTGGGAGACCTGTCCCGCCCGGAGACGATACAGAGCCTCGAATCGTTCTGGATGAAGGAGGTCAGCGCCATCGTGGGGCGGATCCCGACCGTCCTCGTCGGCAACAAGACGGACCTCACAGCGAGCAACTCGATGGCCGGTACGATCCTCGAGTCGATGGGTCAGAGGCTCGGCATGCCCATTCTTCTCACGAGCGCGAAAACGGGCGAAAACGTCGAGGCCATTTTCTCCACGCTGGGTGAGCTGCTGATCGCGGACATAATCACGAAGCAACCCGGCGTGAAGGAGAAGGCTCCCCAGTCCTTGGCGGAGGTCGTTGATTTCATCGTCCAGGACTTCTGCGCTCAGTATGGGGACCTCGAGAAGGCGATGCTCATCATCCAGCACCAGTTCGAGGACGCGGGCGTGGACATCCGGAAACCCACCAAGGATACCGTGCTCCGGGCATTGGACGGCCTCGCGAAGGCTGAGGAGCTTTCCCTCACCAGGACAGTGGCCCGGGTGAACCTCGAGGAGAGGCAGCGGATGATCATCCTTGCGAAGGGTTGACCGGTCGGGTTTCCGGGTATCTGGCGCGCAGGAGCGATTTGATATTGTGAAAGGCCAAAGTTTTATAAGACGGGCGCTATCCCGATTCACGAGATGAAGGTCCACTACATCCCAGGGGTGGGATACGATAGCAACATTTATCTCATCGAGGATGCGGACCCGATAGTCGTGGACACGGGCACGGGGATGTTCGCGGAATCGGCATTGGTGGAGATATCGAAGGTAGTCCCTCTGAAGAAGGTGGAAAGGATAGTACTCACGCATTGTCACTACGACCACATAGGCGGCGCGGAGAGTTTCCTGCGCGCCACAGGAGGCCGGATCTATCTGCATGAGGCGGAGGCGGGACCCATGCTCGCTGGTGATTACTCCCTGACGGCATCGGACATGTTCGGGAAGGAGTTCCAGCAGCTCGACATCGAGCCTCTCAAGACTGGGCAGAAGATCGAGACTGGGTCAGCGCATTTTGAGGTTCTGCACACCCCAGGCCATTCTCCCGGCAGCATATGCCTGCACGACAGGGAGAGCGCTTCCGCCATAGTCGGGGACACCGTGTTCTGCGACGGAGGGGTCGGGAGATGGGACCTGCCGGGAGGGGACCTGGTGCAGCTGAGATCTTCCATTAAGCGCATACAAGGGCTCGGACTCAGGAGCATGTATCCGGGTCACGGCTCGTTCGCCGATGGCGACGCGCCCCAGCATCTGAAACTCGCAGCGAGCTACATTGCGGAGGCCTACTGATGAAAGTGATCAAGTGCACGAACCATAAGAATGGGTGCAAGAGGTGCGACCTGCGCGAGAAGGACATGGACGAGATAATCGCTGTTCTGAAGTCCGGGGAGCTGGTGGTCTATCCGACCGACACGCTCTACGGGGTCGGCGCCGACCCGTTCAACGAGAACTCCGTCAAGAAGGTCTACATCGCTAAGAACCGGCCCTTCGACATGCCGCTCTCCATAGCGGTGAGCAACGAGAAGATGATGGAGAGCATCGCGGTACTCAACGACAACGCCCGGAAGCTGATCAGGAAGTTCCTCCCGGGGGCGCTCACGATAATGCTCACGAAGAAGCCCAACCTGCCAGATATCCTGACGTCCGGGTCGAACCAGATCGGCGTAAGGATCCCGGACCACCCGTTCGCGATCAGGCTGATCGACAGGTTCGGGCCGATAACGTCCACGAGCGCGAACCTGCACTCTCACCCGGACCCCGTGGAGGCGTCCGTCGCCCAGAAGGACCTCAAGGGGCACATCGGCATCTGCGTCGACTGCGGCAAGACCAAGTTCGCGCTCCCTTCGACCATAATCGATGTCTCGGAAGGGTTGGTGGAAGTAATTAGGAAGGGCGCGATTTCTCAGGAGCAGATTGAGAATGCCCTCCGCTGATGACGCCGCACTGGAGAAGTACATCCGAGCAGGGAGCATCGCGGGGGAAGCGCGGGAGTTCGGTATCTCGCACGTTGTTCCTGGCGGGAGCTCTCTCCAGCTCGCCGAGGCCATCGAGAAGCTCATTCTTGATCGAGGCGCCAAGTGCGCCTTCCCGGTCAACATCGGCGTGAACGAGGTGGCGGCTCACTACACACCCTCCAAGGACAACGACCTGAAGTTCAGGATGGGTGACATCGTGAAGATCGATGTCGGCGCACATGTGGACGGCTACCCAGGCGACACTTCCGCTACCGTCGAGGTGGGCACGAGGAACCACACCAGCCTAATCCAAGCCGCCAACGAGGCCCTCAAGATCTGCATAGAGATGGCATCCCCGGGGACGACCGTGTCATCCATGGGAGCCACCGTGGCCAGGACGATCCGTTCGGTCGGGTTCAAGCCCGTTCAGAACCTCACTGGTCACAGCATGGAAAGATGGAACCTGCACGCAGGGCTGAGCATACCCAACATAGAGACGAAGGACCGATCGTCGCTTCAGGAAGGTATGGTGGTAGCGATAGAGCCGTTCTCCACCACCGGTTCGGGGAAGGTGGTCGGGAAGGGGCGGGGTAGCATCTTCAGGATAGTGAGGGACAGGAGGGCTCCGCCCGAGGTCGTGTCCTTATTTTCCAAGATCCAGCAGGAGTTCGGGCAGTTCCCGTTCGCAGGGCGCTGGTGCGAGAGACTGGATCCGAACGCGGACGCCTTGCTCCAGAAAATGATCAGGCTGGGCATGATCATGAGCTACCCAGTGCTGGTGGAGGTCCCGGGCAGCTTCGTCGCCCAGGCCGAGCACTCGGTGATGGTCACATCAAAGGGCTGCAAGGTCTTGACCTAAGGCAGCAAATGCGGACAGCCGTCTCTGATAGGCAGCTTTTCTGCGCCCCCCAGAATCCCACCCGCACCCTCCACCCAGAAGCAAATAAAGCTGGGTGGAGAGGCATTACGAACACCTCTTTTGTGAAAAAGTTGTGGGTGGTTCGAAATTCTGGAGGAAATGGCGAGGTGTGTTGGTGATGCCTCTCCATGTTGGAGATATAGAGCTTCCTCAAGCCCTATTGTACCCGAATAGATTCTACGTTCATTAATGCCTTTCGGTTTGACCGTCTAGCTATGACGTCGGGTAGCCTAGAATGATCGGTGTGGATGGTCCTCGTTCGCTTGGGGAAGCGCGGCAGGTCCATTGGTCTTGGATCGCTCGATTGGCTTTACGCTTGGAAAAACCAGCGAACGTTTATTATCGGTCCGAGCCTAATCGTGCGTCCGCGCGAGGGTAGCCAAGCCCGGTCAAAGGCGACAGACTCAAGATCTGTTCTCGCAGGGGTCCCCCGGTTCAAATCCGGGCCCTCGCACATTTTAATT
>JBGOXV010000058.1:0-8882 GCA_041479325.1 Thermoplasmata archaeon | reverse complement strand
GGATGCGTGTACTTCGAGCTCGAGTGCTCCGGCAAGGCTTGGGGGAGGGGTCCGCAGGAGTTCGCGATCCACAGCGCGAACAAGGCTTGGGTCGACAGCCCGGCATGGAGGCTGGTCGAGGCGCTAGGCACTATGGTGGAGGACAACGGCAACAAGGTCCTCATCGATGGGTTCTACGACGACGTCGTAGCCCCTACGAAAGAGGACGAGGAACTGCTTTCGAAGGCGGCGAAGCGGTTCAAGCCGGGGCCTATGAAGAAGGAGATGAAGATTTCAAAGTTCATGGTCCCCGAGAGTGACAAGACGGCCCTCCTCAGGACCCTGACCTTCACCAGCACGCTCAACATCGACGGCATCTGGTCGGGCTGGATCGAGAAAGGGTCCAAGACCGTCCTGCCGCACAAGGCCACCTCCAAGATCGACATCAGGCTGGTCCCGAACCAGGACAAGGAGAAGATGCTCTCCCTGGTCCGGCAGCATCTCGACAGGTACGGATACAAGGACATCAAGATGACGGAGATAGACAACTACATCGATTGGGCCAAGTGCAGCATCAGGGAGCCGGTTGTGCAGTCGATGATCCATTCTATGAGGGAGTTCGACTGCGAGCCAAGCGTGCTGCCACTCGAACCCAGCTCGGTACCCTACTACATATTCGCGAGGACCCTGAACATGCCGTTCACGAGCGGAGGCATAGGCCATAGCGCCTTGTCCCACAGCCCGAACGAGTACATCGTCATCGAGGGCAACAGGAAGATCGCGGGATTCGCCGACGCCGAGAAGTTCATGGTCCATTTCATGAACGATTTCGGCCGCCGCTCTCGCGCTGGTGCTGCGAATCGGGCATGAATTGCAGCCCGAACGATGATTGATCCAGATTATGGCGCCTTCCTATTCGACCCCTGTCAGTCTGGCGCTTTCGTCCCACAGCCGTCTGGCCACTGACTCGTCGTACGATTCCTTGGAGGACACCTTCTCTTTCTTCTTAGCGAAGTACTTCCCCGAGATTCCCGCGACCTCCGGAGACGATGCAAGGTAGATCGATGTCTCCGCGCCTCTCCTGGCGTTGATACTGAAAGGCCTTCCGAGCCTAATGAGGATTCTCCATCCGCCTTTGATCCCGGATCCGAAATTTGTCCTCACGACGCCCGGGTGAAGAGCGTTGGCAGTCACCTCGGTCCCGGCGAGCCTTCTTGCTAGTTCATACGTGAAAAGCAGGTTCGCCAGCTTGGCCTGGCCGTACGCTCTCATGGACCCGTATCTCTTCTCGCCCATGAGGTTGTCAAAATCGATGTGACCGAACATGTGGGCGGAGGAGCTGACGTTTATTATCCTGGAGGGAGCGCTCGCCTTGATGATGTCCATAAGAAGCATGCTGAGCAGGAAATGAGAGAGATGGTCGAGGGCTAGCGTGTACTCGAACCCATCGACCGTCGTCCTCCTTTCGTTCACGATCTCCCCTGCGTTGTTGATGAGGACATCCAGTCTCGTGTGCTTCGCTCTGAAATCCGCCGCCAGTTTCCGAACGCTCCCCATGGACGTCAGGTCGCATACTAGAGAATCCAGCTGACTATTCCCGGTCTGAGACGCGATTTCGCTCACGGTCCGGTCGAGTTTCTCCTTACTTCGACCGACGAGAACGATTGTGGCACCCATCTTGGACAATCCGAGGGCGGTTTCCTTCCCGATTCCTGAGGTTGCCCCAGTTATCAAAACGATTTTGCCCTTCATAGAATCCTGCTGCTCCGTCATGCACTCTCACCATTCTCTGATGAATCTTCGAATCCTCAAGTGGGCTTAGTCTTTTCGCATGACAGTCAGTCCACTTTGGAACACCGCGCCTAGGCGTTCCTCGAGAGCCATGCACCTTTCCAAACAGATGCTCTTGGCATGTTACTTCTTGACCTGAACCGCCTGCCCGACAATGATGGCGATGAGCTCGATCCATCTGATCGAAGCGGCATCGGGAAGCTTCCTGAGCCTTGTACCAGACGTCTCTATCCAACCGAGGATCTCCTTATTCCTGTCGTAGAAGTAGAAATCCATGTAGTCAGCCTCAAGGCTATCCGTAAGCGCCCTTCTCTTCATGCCGATCAACCCGGGCCGCCTGTATGAGAATTCCTCCCCCGGAGCGTAGGGGTGGTCTTCGGTGAGATAAACCTTAGTTTGGCTGCTTATCTCATGACCTGGGTAAGTGCGGTCGTCATTGATCTGCTCACTCGTGTAAGCGATGCGCTTGTACTCCTCGATGACTTCCTCGTCGATGCCATTCACGGCCTTATAATGGTAGAGCTTGTCCTTGGGGTCCCAGACCGCGATCGAGACGCTCGCGATGCCGAAACGCCTTGAGATCAAGTCTGCCATCTGCGTCAAGAAATCTTGGATTGGCATATCGGACCGCCCGAGCCTCCAACAGAGTTCGCATGTCTCCTCCAGGACCTTTGTCGTGTGGTCCATCATACTATGAGAATAGTCCCCCCTCATCTTCCGGGCAACTTCCTGCGGTTTGACAACCTCGGGTGTCTCCTCAGTGCGGACCATCATTTCCTCCAAATCGACATGGTCATTGGCGTTTCTCGAACGGACATGAGTCCCGAATTCAGGCCAATTCCCTTCGAGGGGCCTATCAGGGCGCTGCGGTGTGTCCTTGTCTTCGAAGACGCCGCTAGCCCTTCATGGAATCGCCTATCGGTTCTTATGACTTTCCCAGCCTCAAGCGGTGTGGGCCCCGTCTGCTGACCATTTCCTCTAACGATTGTTCCACGGAACCTCTGTTTTCAGGCTTGCTTCGCAGTGTGTCGCACGATCGCCAAAGCGAGGACCGAGGATAGGACCTCAAGGCTCCTGATCGTCCGCGCGTCAGGGATCTTGCCATCCCATGTCCCCGCAACCTCGATCCACCCGAGTATCTCGTCCCTCGGGCCGTAGATGAACACGTCTATGTAGTCTCCTTCGATGCTGTCGTCTACAGTCTTCCGCTTGGATCTCATCATCAGATGTTCGCGGCGGGTCTGAGCCTCCCCAACCGTGTACGGGTTGTCCTCGGCCAGGAAGAGCTTGGTATGATGGCTTATCTCCGTCCACTTGTATACGTTCGGGTTCATCAGCTCTTTTTCATTGTAGACGAGCTTCAGATGTGCCGCCCAGGCGTCGTCTCTGAGACCGTACATAGCAACATATCGGTAGAGGCCGTCCGAGGACCTCAGGCCGATCGAAACCTCCTTGATGTTGAACTGAGAATAGATTGTCCTGGCAGCGCTCTTCATGATCTCATCGATACTCGACTTTTCCTCCATCAGCTGCTTGATCAGGCCGTGGATGCTGTCGAGCCCTCTCATCCCCGGCTCCTTCCTCGCATGGGTATACTCCTGCTTGATCTTCCTCGCTACATCACCGTGGACCAGATCCCTTGAGGCCTCTCGGCCAGGTGGCAGACCCGGAGGCGTCGCCCCTGGAGTGAAGGGTGGATCGCTCTTGGATTCAAGAGTGCCAGCTGTCCCGTTTGTCGCAGGTCGAATGCCGTTCTGCATCGAAGCATCGGCATCGTCCTTCGGCTTGGATATCTTGGAATCTAGCCCAACCACGGTATCATCCCGAATCCTTGGGATCGACCGGATGCCGATCCGCGCAAGGTCAGGTTTCAATTGCCGTGCGCCGGTTATTAATGATGCGTTCTGACCATCAACGATGACGTCCGGAGCGATGGGAACGCTTATCTACTCGCATTCATGCACCGCTCCGGGGCACTCGTGTCTTCCATTTGGTCATTCCTCCGGGGAGAATTGAATGAAGAGGGGTCAGCAACCGGATATGAGGCTGTCATCCTCCGCTTCAATGTTCTCGATGCGATCCTGGCCGGCTGGAACGGACAAATGACCCACATACTCCTGCCATTCCTCAGGCGAGACGAGGCGCTTCGTCTTGCTGATGAAGGTCGTTTCCGCGTCCACTACTCCCTCGAGTGACCTTATGTATCGATCGACAAACAGATCCAAATGGTTTCTGCTTCTTGCCAGCACGGAGACGACTATTGAAGCGCGAAACGACTGGAACGTGACCGCGATATAGTTGACAGCAATGTCTCTCCCAGGTTTCAACGACGAGATCCTCTCGCGTATTCGGTCCAAACGCTTCGGAATTGCATCAATCGTGATGGTGAACCTAGGGAAGCCGCGAGTATCCGCTCTTGGAACCTCGAAGAACTGCATTTTCGCCATTGGCAACACCCATATTCCTCTAACGTTCTCGATCGTTGCGACATGCGTCAGGAGGAAATCCGCAAGAACATCGGGGTCCTTTGCCTCGACGATCAGGCTCGTATCCTCCTGTAAGTGTCTGTGTGTCAGATAGAGGAGTCGCACATCATCTGTATGCCATTTCCTGTGAGACTCGACCACGTGGTCCCAGACATGGTCTGTGACCGTCGTTACCACTCCTCTCTTCTTGTCATCCACGGTCGATGGCACATGTATCCTGACGAGAGCAAACATTTCAATCACCCTCTACTCACTGGCTAGCGTCCCCAGCCTTATGAGCATCCAGGCTATTTAATAACGCCGTTAAGTTTTCATGGCAGCGCGAGCATTCGGGGGCATTGATCCCGATTCGACGGGGGGACGTTCACGCGTACGCTTCCTCGCCGAACTCGCTCATATCGAGCCCTGCTTCTTCCTCTGTAGGGCTCACACGCACCGGCGTGAAGAGGTTGATG
The DNA here is from genome assembly GCA_041479325.1 of Thermoplasmata archaeon. Classification (GTDB taxonomy): domain Archaea; phylum Thermoplasmatota; class Thermoplasmata; order UBA10834; family UBA10834; genus COMBO-56-21. The sequence goes on along the minus strand of JBGOXV010000058.1, from coordinate 4,171 downwards.
AGTCTCAGCAGCGCATAGGATCCGAAGAATGCGAAGGCCGAAACCACGACAACCGCAAAGACCTCAACGCCAAGGAGGTGGGCGTTGCCTTTCAACAACCCGTCCGCACCAGCAGCGTTCAGAGCGGCGGAGGCGAACAGACCCGTGGCGATCAGGCCCCAGATCGCGCCCGCCCCATGACATGCGAAGACATCGAGGGAGTCGTCTAGGCGCGTACGCGCACGCCAGTTCGAGACACGGTTCGAAAGTACTCCCGCCACCAGGCCGATGACGATAGATGCGCCTGGACTGACATAACCAGCCGCCGGCGTTATGGCCACAAGGCCTGCGACCGCTCCAATGGCTATGCCCACCGCGGAAGGCTTGCCCTTCAAGGTCCAATCCACGAGCATCCAGCTCACTGCCGAGGCGGAGGCGGCGAGATTCGTGACCACGAGGGCGGAGACACCTATCTCATCCGCCTTTAGGGCGCTCCCACCGTTAAATCCGAACCATCCGAACCAGAGCAGTGCGGCACCAAGAATCACGTAGGGGATGTTGTTCGGTCTCTGACTGGCGGCTTCTTTTGCGTCCTTCCGCCGACCAATCATCAGGGCGGCAGCCACGGCGGAGAGGCCCGCGGAGACGTGCACCACCAGCCCTCCAGCAAAGTCGAGCACTCCGAGGTCCTTGAGCCACCCGCCATCGCCCCAGACCCAGTGGGCGATTGGTGCGTAGATGAATGTCGTCCAGAGGACGATGAAGATCAGGAGTGCCTTGAACCTAACGCGGTCTGCGAATGCGCCGATGATCAGTGCCGGCGTTATAGCAGCAAACTTGAGCTGGAAGGCGAAATAGAGCAAGGCGGGGATCGTGGCGGCGTAGAACATGTTGGGTTGTGCCCCAACGCCGTTGAGGCCGACATTTGAGAGGTTGCCAATGACGCCGCCGACGTTTGGTCCGAAGGCGATGCTGTAGCCCCATAGGGCCCACACGAGGCTGACTACAGCGAAGATGATCATGCATTGGACGATCGTTGAGACGAGGTTCTTCCTCCGCACAAGCCCGCCGTAGAAGAATCCGAGCGCGGGGGTCATCAGCATGACCAAGCAAGTCGCCGCCAGGACCCACGCCATATCCCCTGTGTCCATTGTCCCATTACCTCTGGGGCAGTCGCCCCGAAATGGATTGGGGGCGTTCAGCGAGACACGGGCACTTAAGGATACCACCGGAATAGTCGTCCGTCATCAGACCGGGCGACCCCATCCAATCTGGTGAAAGCGACAGACTTATCCTTCGGGAGTGCCGATGCTCCCGGCGAGATCGTCAGGTCCGGATCGAACCGTCCTGTGGCAAACCGTAAATCAGCAGGACGGAGAGGTTGATTCCATGAAAGGGGTTGTTGCGTTTGACAGCGTGTACGGGAACACCAAGCTGGTGGCCGAGGCCATCGCCGAGCAGATAAGGTCGGAGGGGCACGAGGCCGAGCTGATAGCCCTCAGGGACGGAGGCGGAGGCACGGTCCCATCTGGGGACTTCCTGTTCATCGGCTCTCCGACGAGGATGGGGCGGATGACCAAGGAGGCCAAGATGTTCATAGAGGGACTGGACAAGGAGCACTGGAAGAGCAGACCTATCGTGACCTTCACGACCGTGGGACCACTGTCCGAGGATATGGAGAAGCGCGAGAAATGGCTCGGCAGGATAGACAAGAGCGCGGCGACGAGGATGCAGGAGCAGGCCAGGCAGCAAGGCCTGAACGTCTATCAGGACGTGTTGCATGTCGGCGTCACGGGTTTCAAGGGTCCGCTCGCCCCGGACGCGCTCGACATCGCGAAGGAATTCACCCACCGGTTCATCGCAACTGTGAGATGACCGGGGTCCTTCCCGACGGGCTTTCAACGAGTTCAGGTGTCTCTAGGCGACATCTTGGTTCGACGGCTTTGGGAAGGTCAAGAACTTCTTGAGCTTCGGAGGCACCTGGGATCTCATCAGGTTATTGGAAGTGATCAGGTAGGCGGGTTCTCCAGTCATCTGGTCGTACTGTTCTAGTCGAAATATCTTCCCAATGTTGATCTTGACATGGAGGATCGTGCCGTCCTCCAACTCCAATGTGGTCCATGGTTCGCTTTTGACCTTGAATTCCAATTCCGTCGCATCTGCTGGCCCGTTGGGCGTGTTCACCTTGGTCTTTTCCATCTTCTCGGACTCCTCAAGCACACGACGTCCTACCTTCCCTATTGTCTTTTCCCGCTTTGATGAGAATATGCATGGGGTCGATTCTCCGGCGGGTGATTTAATAGGACCGGAAGACATGCGGACCTTCTCTCATGATTTCCAAACTCAGGCTGACGCTTGGTATCCTCTTGCTGGGGTTCGTGATAGAAGGGACATTCGAGACCTACACCTACTTCAATCACAACTACCAATTGCCTTACGCGTCCTCCATCTTCGTCATTGGCCCCTTCATCACACTGATCGGGATTATCATCCTCTGGATCGGCCGCTTCGAGTGGGACGAGATACTCGGTCGGCGATTCCGACACGCTCATTGGGCGTTCGTTCTCAACATGCTAGCTCTTGTGTTGGCCGTCATTCCTGTGCTCTGGTACGGTTTCGGCGCCAGCTCGTCGATTCCGTCGTGGGTCGTCTCGGAATTCGAGGCTGCAATCGTGGCCTCCCTGTTCCTCACCTTCACGATATATGTCTTGATCGCTTTTGAGCTGACGACTAGTTTCGGCAGGGTCCTTCTCCTTATCGCTCTCGGATGGGCCGCTGTTGTTTCCATCTGGGTGGGACGTGTCATTGGTCCAGAGTTCGGCGCGATCGTACTGATGGTCCAGGACCGCACAATGGACATCAGGCCAATCAGCGAATCGATTTCCGGCACCGTGTCCCTTCTCGCCGTGGCCTACTTTCTTCTGACGGTCGCATACATCGAGGCCTTCCATAGGTCACATGCAAGGACACCAAGAAAGAAGTCTTCCTAGTCTCCCCCTTGCTCCGCTGGCATCTCAGTCTCCGCAGGATACGGGATGCATTCGTGCCGATGGACTCGTGAGTTCGATCCATCTAGAGACGAAGTGCGAACCCGACGCCTACAGGACCCCGACAATGATGCTGTGCAGCGTGTCGACCGTGGCCACGAGATTCCTGCCGGCGTCCCTGAGGTGGTGGTATATCTCCCTCTTCTTCAGCGGTATCCTCAAGTCCTTCTCCTCGAAGGCCTCGGCGAGCGCTCTCACATAGATCTCGTTGATTTCCCGCTCGGCTTTCCTCATGAGGGGGACAAAGGTCTCCGCCCTGGCGGGCTCCGACTGCATGATCCTGATCGCCTCCGACATGAGCTTCACGCCTCTCAGGAGCGCCTCCGCCATCCCGAGCATGGCGGCGTCGGGCTTGATCTTGAACGCTTTCATCTCCAGAGCAGTCGAGAGGGACCAGTTGATCACATAGTCCATCTGCCTGGACACGCTGTATATGTCCTGCCGGTCGAAGGGTGTCGAGAACGACTCGACAAGGACATGCTCCATGTGGTGCCTTATGTCGTCGGCGTACTGCTCTATCTTGATTAGCTCTAGAGGCTCGGACAAGTCGCCAGACTTGAGCCAGTCGACCAATGCCTTGACCGCGATGACCGTCTCGTCCGCCTGGTCCTGGAGCATCTTGTAGAAATCGTGTCTCGGAGGGAACAGCCTGTCACCGAGTCTCTTCTTGCTCGGGGCGTGTCCTGCGTTCTGCTCATTCATACTACCATCACCTTCAGAGGTTCATTGCGATCTTGAGTATGAGGAATGTCGCACCCGCTAATAACAGCGAGGCAGGTATTGTGAGTATCCACGAGACTGCCATGTCCCGTCCGACGGACCACCTGACCTTCTTCGCGTTGTTCGCGGCTCCCACGCCGACTATGCTGGACGCGATGACTTGGGTCGAGGATATTGGGGACCCAGCGAGCGTGGATATCGCAATCGAGGAGGCCGACACGACCTGGGAATCGAGCCCGTGCACCGGCTCCATCTCATATATCACGCGTCCGAGATTGCGCATGATCCTCCAGCCACCTATGAGCGCTCCCAGCCCCAACGCCGCTGCGCACGCGAGCCTCACCCAAGGGGGTATTGAGAACTCGGTTGTTCCCTCATAGGATGCGAGGAGGAGGGCGATGACCCCCATGTGCTTCTGGGCGTTG
>JBGOXV010000057.1:0-8988 GCA_041479325.1 Thermoplasmata archaeon | reverse complement strand
GCGTCGATGTGCTTCCCGAAGGCCTTCTTCTCGTAGTACTCGACCATGCCTACGCCCGCGTTCGCGGTGCATGATCCGAGCTCGCCCTGGTCTTCGACGGGCGGGCACCAGCGCCTGAGGTCGACTGAGGTCGGCAAAGTGGTCGAACCGGCTTTCCCCAAGCCAGTGGGTGAGACGAGGTCGTGGATCTCTTTCTTGCCCATCAGTTTCTTGCTCGTGAAAGCGTAATCCCGAATATCCGGGTAGTCTGGTAGCCAGCCCATGCCGTGTCTTCTGTTCTCCATTCCCTCTCGCCCTCCTCTGCGTCTTTCCCGCAAACCTTGTCGAACCGACCGGGCGATGCACTGACGTGCGAGTATTTGATGGTATTTGGAGAAGAATCACGGAAGCGATGGGCCCACTCCTCGGTCATTGGTGAGGCCCCGTGGGGATTGGTGGACGAGGCATCGGGTACTGAGTTCCGGGCTCCGATCCCAGTCATGCGCCTATGGTCGCATCATCTGAGTATCCTTTGGTCTCCCACTTTCCCTTGAAGTCGAAATCGTAGAGCACGATCCCGTCAATTCCGGAGATCCACTTGTACCCCCACATGCCAGGCACGACAAGTCTCGTCTTTTCCTTCAGCGGGGCTCCGTCCTTCTCAAATGCGATCAGGACGTCCTGCCTCGCAGCCTCCTGCAGTGTGAGGTCAGTCGTGTATCCGTCGGATGCGTGGAACCCGACTTTCACCGCACTTGCCTGTACACCAGCCTCGTCGAGCAACTCGCTCAGACGAACACCTGTCCAGTTGTGCGTCCCAAAAGAAGTCCCGTCGACACATTTCAATTCTGAGGTCACGGTCACAATTGCCAGGTCCCTTGAGTCGTTGAGCGTAAGGTTGAAGCGGTGATTCACAGACCCCGTTATTGATATCTCGATCCCGGGCCCAATCACTCCCGCATCATGCGCGCGGAGGTTGGTCGTCACCAGTACTGCTGCCAGCACGAGGATTCCAATGGTCGCAATCGAAATAAGGAATAACCTCTTCTTGATCGGTGTCATCAGGTCGCTCCATCATTTGGAGCATCCACTACTTACACATTGGGCTTAACAATCAGATGGACTCCTATGAGTCCAGCAATGGCCTCTTCGCTTGATTCCTCAGAAGCAGGGTTTGCTTGCGAGCTGGAGGTCCTCGTTCGATCTGTCACGACCGTGCAAAGGAAGAAACGTTCCAAAGTTCTTGTACTGCAAAGCACGATTGGGTCGAACAGGAGAAGAACAGGTGGAGATCGGATGAAGACTCGAACGATACGCCAGACTGTCACGTTCAAGGCAAAACCGCATGACGTCTACGAGATGTTGATGGATTCGCGAAAACACGCGAAGTTCACGGGATCGAAGTGCACGATCAGCAGGAAGGTCGGAGGCAAGTTCAGCATCTCGGACGGGTATATCAATGGTGAGAATCTCGAGCTGACCCAAGATAAGAAGATAGTCCAACTCTGGCAACCGGATGAGGACTGTTGGCCGAAGGACCACTATTCCAGGGTCATGTTCTCGATCAAGGTTGTTAAAGGCGGCTCGCGGCTGGTTTTCACGCAGTCAGGAGTCCCCGTGGGATGCGGAGACAGGTTCGATGATGGATGGCGCGAGTATTACTGGGCTCCGATGCGGGCGTCGCTTGAGTCCGGAAAGGACAGGTCCTAGGTCGAAATCCTGAGCTCAGAATCCTCCGGAAGGAATATCATACCCTTAGGCCGATTCGGCTTCGTGGCCGACCTCCGCTCGCCTGGTCTGTGGCTCTTCTCAGGCAGTTTGATGATGGTCCTGTTTGTGCACTTGGCCGAGACCCTGTACCATGGCTACAGCGTCTCGGAGAACTACATAAGTGATCTTGGCGTCGGGCCCATGCCGTCGCGAGGGTTATTCACGGCCGCCACGATCGTCTTTGGATTGACGGCTCTCGTGTCATCAGTTCTGATGCGACGAAGTCATCCAAGCTCATCCATATGGTTCATGCTTGCGGCATCTGGGATCGGAGCCATTGGCGTGGGGACATTCAATGAGGATAGCGTTCCAGCCATCCATGCGGTTTTTGCCCTCATGGCGTTCCTGTTCGGAAACATGGCCGCTGTCTACTCCTACAGGATCGTCCGCTTTCCTCTCTCGTGCATCTTCGTCCTTCTGGGTGTCACGGGTCTCGCTGCCCTGCTGCTGTTCGCCGGTAACATCTACCTCGGCATGGGCGCGGGCGGGATGGAACGAATGATCTTCTACCCGGCCATGATCTGGTCCCTCGGGTTCGGAGCCTACCTTTTGGGCGAAGAAGGAAGGCCCACTCCGGAATGAAAACAGGTGCTCAGACCGTTTATGACGTCCATCTCCATCGCCCTCGACACGTTTGAGGTCGTCAGCGTTCTGCCTCGATGGCGAGATTGACCAGAGCAAGTATGTCTTGCCGATGTCTCTACCGAGAGGCCTGACGAAAAGGGAGATATATCGCCAGTGCCGGTACACTCCCGGGGGAGAAGAGTCTGACTTTTGCCGAGAGGTTGAGATCAGCGAGCTGTGTGGCCATTTTGACCGTGATCGTCGCGACGTGCGCGATCCCTATCGCGAGAGCTTCGGGGTCGAGTGCAGAGTGGACCGTTATGGTCTACCTGGATGGGGACAACAACCTGGACCCGGATTCAGTGGTCGACATCGGAGAGATGATGACCGTCGGTTCGACTGCGAGGGTGAATGTCCTGGCCTTGTGGGACAGGTACGACGGACCGGCGAATCTCTATCAGGTTCTTCCGGGAAAGCTGCAGCTGCTTGACGGTCTCACTGTCAACGGCCTCGCGGTGAACGGCCAGGAGATCAGCATGACGGACTGGCATGTGCTCAAGGCCTTCGTCGACTACAGCAAGGCAAACTTCCCTGCCAATCACTACATGCTCGACATGTGGGACCACGGGAACGCCTTCGGTTATGCTTGCTGGGACGACCACTGGCTGCCGCCGTGGACCCCGTCACCTGCAGGCGCGGTCAGCCTGAACGAGGTCGCCATGGCAATCGCGGGGACGAGCATGGACATCTTGACATATGACGGATGCACGCTCGGCATGTCCGAGATAGCCTACCAGTTTGCGCAGCTCCCGCCATCGATGGGAGTGCAGGTCCAGTATCTGGTCGCGAGCGAGGAGTACATCCCCAACAACGGATACGCATACGACATGGTACTTGCGGATATGAACAGCATGAGGGATGTGTCGGCAGGAGCGATCTCCAAGATGTTGGCCGATGACTACGCTGCGACCTACAGCCCGCATGGAGCTGCGAAGGGTAGTTCGACCGTTGGACTTTCCGTGATAGACCTCTCGAAGATAGCGCCCATCGCGCCTGTGTTGAGCTCCTTGACCGCAATACTGAAGGGCGGGCTCGTGGAGGATTTCAGCCACTATCATGATATGATAAGCAAGGCGAGGGGAGAGGCCAACCTCGGGTGGTCCCTGAATGGATGGGACGACCGGGTGGACCTCGGGACGTTCCTTGCGACAATATCGTCCCTGTCAAAGGACCAGACCGTCAGAGACCTTGCGAACCAGGCCCTCACCATACTGAAGGATGCCGTCTACGTCGCAAACACCCCGGCCCTGAATTCGATGTCTGCGTACGGTCTCGGCGTGTGGTTCCCGTCGTCGGTCATGTCCCTGAGGAACGCCAACACTGGCGGGACGGGCGTGATAAGCCAATACTCGGACACATTCGCGTTCTCGCGGGACGCTGGATGGCTCAGCTTCCTGAACGCCTACTGGGGCAAGGCTCCGAAGAAGTAGGCGGGACCTCCGGGGTCAAACCCTGGATCAGGCAAAGCGGGGACGCCACATCGGGAGTTCGATTCCGGGTCGCACCAGCTGGGATGTCGAGAGCGACCTCGCGCTGGAGCGCAACCCCCGGAGCGAAGGCGATGACTCACGAAGACCAGGTCCTCCACTTAGGTTGACTTGCTTCCTGAAAGCGAGGCGTGTACCTTGGTCATCAACTCGCTTATGGGCAACTTCTGAGGACACTTCTCCTCGCATTCCTTGCATTGTTTGCATGCGCCCGCGCGTTCCTTCTCCTCGAAGAACCTCGAGTAGGTGGTGCGCGAAGTCTTCATGTCATCGTGTATGAAACCATTGTTGTAAAGCTCGAAGTTGCTGGGAATGTCCACGCCGTTCGGGCAGGGCATGCAGTAGCCGCAGTGAGTGCATGAGATCGGGATCTTCTCCCTGTATTTCGCACGGACCCGATCGATGAGTTCGAGGTCGTCCTTCCCGATCGAGCCGATGCCTGACATGTCAGCGGAGCGGATGTTCCCCTCGACTTGGCCCATTGTGGTCATCCCGCTCAGTATGACCGATACCTCAGGTTGGCTCCAGATCCATTGCAGGGCCAGATCGGACGGGGAGCGGCCCTTTCCGCCTTGCTCGAGCAGCTTTTTAACAGGTTTTGGCGGATTTGACAGTCTCCCGCCAAGCAGAGGCTCCATGACTACCACCGCGAGGCCCTTCGAGGCAGCGTACTTGAGTCCCTTCGTCCCGGCCTGGTTTTCGACATCCATGTAGTTGTACTGGATCTGGCAGAATGACCAGGAGTCGTATCCGTCCACTATCTCCTTGAAAGCATCGAAATCGTCATGGAACGAGAACCCGAGATGCCTTATGCGGCCGTCCTTGATCGCGGCTTCCGCACTTTTCAACAGGTCGAACTTGAGAACGACATCGCGCCACCTCTTCCCGTTTAGCCCATGGAAGAGGTAGAAATCGACATGGTCTGTCTGCAGCCTCTTGAGTTGCTCGTCCAGATAGGTGTCAAAATCCTCCGCCTTCTTGATAAGCCACATGGGGGACTTCGTCGCGACTCTGACTCGCCTTCCATACCCGTCCTTCAGGGCCTTGCCTAGGACGACCTCGCTGGTCCCCTCGTGGTATGGATATGCAGTATCAATGTAGTTGACACCCTGGTCGATCGCCGAACGGATCATGCGTATGGCTTCGTCCTCGTCCACCCTCTCACCGGAAGGCTCGACCTTAATCGTCGGCAGACGCATGCAACCGAAGCCCAGCGCCGACACCTTCCAATCGAGCTTCCCGAACTTCCTGTATTTCATAATCGCACTCCGTGACCCTTGCCTGTCATCCAGTGAATTTTCGTTGTTGGTTATCAACCTTCGCGAGTCACCTCAGGTCTAGGGCGTAGACGATCCCGGTCGCATTCGTCTCTGCGAAATACGAAGTCAAGCCATCGTGGAATGTTCCCACTTTTCTGAAGCCGTAGACCTCGTAGAACTTCCAGTTGCTAACCTGGTCATCCGTGTAAAGAGTCGCGAGCCTGCAGCCGGCCTGCTTTGCCTCCGCGACGAACCTATCCATTAGCTTCTTGCCGAGTCCCTTCCCCCGGTGCTTGGAGTCCACGATGATGAGGTTTATCTGAGCGTCAGAGCGCGGCACGTTCACGAGCACCTTGAACTCCGTCATGAAGAAGTACAGTAGGACGATCGGTGAGACATGCTGGCCATTGATGCCGAAGAGGAATTGCGGGATCATCCTGAGCTCATTTGCCCACAGTCCGCCTTCTCCTTTGGCCCTGCTACCTCCTATCCTTCCAAACAGGATCCCTCTGAGTCCCTGGGAGTCGCTGACCACGACGTTCCAGTTCGACCGGACCAAGAACGACCGCACGTACCCTTCCATGATGCGGGGTTCTACTATCTCGGCGGGTTCCACGGAGTCCGCAGCCCATGCTTCCCATGCGAGGCGCGTGCATTCGGCCATGTCCCCCTCTTGATACTCGCGGAATTGTGGCTCGTTCTGAGTCGGTGGGTTGTTCATTTACCCTCGCGCATGCCTTCGGAGCAGAAAGCATGAAGCCTTTACATAAAGCTGGTCCAGGAATGAGGAATACGCCGAATCAAGGTCCGGCCAGGAATACCGATCGGTGGTTCCAGATTACCCACCTCCGGGGTTCTCTGTTCTTGGAATACTTAATATCCGGCCGTGCGATGACTGACACACGGGTTGGATTATGATCGACGAGGATCTAGCCGAAAGTATGCTCGACGCCGCATCGAAACACTCACCACTTCTCGCTGAGGTCAGGCTGGAAAGCACGAGTTGCACGCAGCTCGCGCTGAAGGCAGGACAGGTCAACAGCATCGCATCTTCAGAGGATGCGGGGATGAATGTCAAGATATTCTTCGCCTCTGGAGTGGGGTTCTCCAGCAGCAATGTGGTCTCGAAGGCCGAAGGGCTCAAGCTCGTTCGGCGGGCAGTCAGCCAGGCCAAGAGCGCTCGCAGGAAGAGCCCCTGCACCCTCTCGGCGGAGAAGGCCGTCCGGACCAGCTGGGAAGTAAGGCAGAGAGAGAGTTTGGCCGACGTGACGACTGAGGCGAAATTCGATTACCTCAGAAGTCTGGATTCCGCAGTCCTCAAGACCGGCGTCAAGGTCCAGGGCAGGTACTATGATCTCAAGGACTGGGCGACCACTAGATTCTTTGGGAACTCAGAGGGTTCGAGGATCAAGTCCTTCATCCCGAGGCTGAAGGTTGAATCGTACAACCTCGTCTCCGCCAAAGGTGAGACCGAGCAATCGATGAGGGAATGGGGCGGGAGCGGAGGCTGGGAATTGAAGGACGGATGGAACCTCCTAGAGGTCCTTCCCGACGAGATGCGTATGCTCAAGAAGCAGATCGAGCATGGCAAGAGGGTCAAGCCGGGGAAGTACGATCTCGTCTGCGGCTCCGAGGTCGCGGGCATCGCGGCGCACGAGTCCTGTGGGCATCCTATGGAAGGGGACAGAATCCTCGGCAGGGAGATGTCACAGGCGGGGCGGTCCTTCATATCCAAGGAGATGATCGGCCAGCGGCTGGGATCGAGGTGCGCGACAGTTATCGACGACCCCGGAATCCCAGGTTCATATGGCTACTATGCCTACGATGAGGAGGGCGTGAAGGCGAGACCGAGGTACTTGTACAAGGAGGGCCTGATCAACGAGTTCCTTCATAATCGAGAGACCGGATCGAGGATGGGCGTGGTCAGCAACGGCTCATCCAGGGCGGAATCCTACCTCAGGGAGCCGATCGTCAGGATGGCGAACACGTTCGTCGCGCCGGGGAACTTCGAAGAGGACGAGCTGTTCGGGACGGTGAAGGAGGGCGTCTTGATGGATTCCTTCACAGAGTGGAACATCGATGACAAGCGGTACAATCAGAAGTACGTGTCGAGGGAGGCCTATTTCATAAAGGACGGAGAGATCGCGGGGCCTGCGCGCAAGTGCACCCTCGAGATTACAACACCGGCGTTCTGGTCGGCCATCGACGCGGTGACGAAGAAGGTCAAGTTCGATGCGGCCGAATGCGGTAAGGGCGACCCGGGTCAGGGCATGTCGGTCTTCACCGGAGGGCCGATGCTGAGGTTGAGGGGGGTGTCCCTCAGATGAGCGAACTCAAGGAAATCTCGCAGCATGTCATGGAAGTGGCCAGGTTCGCAGGAGCTGAGGACGTCGTGGCCGAGGCCATGATGACCGAGGTCATGCAGGTCAGGTTCTCAAACAGCCAAGTGGACGCGGTGAACTCCTGGTCCGAGGAACACCTCTCGCTTTTCGTTGCCATTGGGAAGAAGGTCATGTCGTCCGACATCAGGACGCTGAAGGACTTGGATCCACATGCGCGAGCGCTCGTCTCCCTCGCGAAGAAGGTCCCTGCCAGCAAGACCTATGAGGGAATCCCATCAGGCAAGTTCAAGTATCGTCGGGACCCGATAGATAACAAGATCGTGAAGCTCAGAGACCCGTCCCGGTTCGTCCATGAGGCGATTGCCGGGGCAGAGGAGTTCGGAGCGAACAATGTCGGAGGGACGTTCTATGCCATCCATGAGCGCGCTGGGCTCGCTTCCTCGGGAGGCGCCGTGGGTGCGGACGAGGGCGCGTCCGCGTATCTCTCGGTCCGGGCATTCGTCCAGCCGGAAGCATCTGGTCACGCGGTCTTCTGCACCCCGACCCTTGCCGCCATGAATGCCAGGAAGACCGGCGAACGAGCGGGAGAATTCGCAACGCAGGCGAGGGATCCTGTCATGGGTGAGCAGGGAAAGTCCGACCTCATCGTTGACCCACTTTTCCTTGGGAGCTTTATCCAGTCCACCTCGAGCATGCTGAGCGCGATGAGGGTCGAGATTAGCAATTCGATGTATGAGAAGAAGATCGGGAAGCGCGTCGCCTCAGACGAGGTCACTTTCATCGATGACCCGACGATCAAGTCGACGACGAGACAGGCATTCGATCACGAAGGCGTGCCAACGCAGCGGAACGTCCTGATCAAGAACGGCATCCTGAAGACCTACCTGCACAACACTGGGACTGCCAAGCGTTTCAAGACCAAGACGACCGCGAACGCTGGTCCCCTGATACCCAACGCCTATGGCTCTGCAGCCCAGCCAGTCGCCTTCCACCCGGTCGTCGTCCCTGGGAACTGGAAGACGGACGAGTTGATCGCGGATACGAAGCACGGGCTGTACATCAACAACACGTGGTACACCAGATTCCAGAACTACTCGACCGGTGAGTTCTCGACGATCCCGAGGGATGCTATCCTCAGGGTGGAGAACGGCGAGATTGTCGGCGCTGTGAAGAACATAAGGATAAGCGACAACATGATGAACTTCTGGAAGAGCATTGACGCTCTCTCGAGGGAAGCTCAGGAAGTCTACTGGTGGGAGGAGGCAGCTCCGCCATCCACGCTCCCGACCGTTAGAGCGCGGCAGATGACGATAACCAGGTCCGCCTGAGGCAAAGGTGCGAGGGCACGGACATTGACCAGGAGCCTGCCGGCAATCCAAGATCAATGCGATGGTTCTCAAATCGCCTTCCGACCAGCAATCTCTCATGTCCAGACGCAAAGGGGAAGAATAGATACTCAGAAGATGATGGGGGAAGACCGAAAGGAGATTGACTAGATGGACTTGAAGAAGTCCCTTATCAATGTGG
>JBGOXV010000056.1:0-9008 GCA_041479325.1 Thermoplasmata archaeon | reverse complement strand
TGGGCGGCCTCGGTGTCTATGGTCGCCATCTGGGCACGAACTGGGTCTGGGCCTCATGGCTCACCATATTCCACTCTGCCGTGAGCATCACACTGCCCATCTTCATCTTAGCCCTCCTCTACCCGCACCTGAGGGGCCAGAGGCTCTTGACGCGAAGACGGTTCGAGATGGTCCTCGTGATACTGTTCTTGGACGTGCTTGTGTGCACGACTCTCCTGAACCGGTACGTCCCCTTCTGGCCGATGTACATCCTCGCCATCGCGGCGGTCTTCGGCCTTGTCCTCTACGCCAAGCACCTGCCGAAGAGCCTTCTCATGCCAGAGCGCGATTATCCCACTTGGTCTCCGCGGAGGTTCGCGGTGCTGGGCTTCACCTTCCTCCTCCTGAGCTTCATCGTGTCAGCGATGTTCGTGAAGTCCGGGGTGCCATTCCTCATCCCGATAATCCTGGAGTTCGTCATGGCCGGCTGGGTGCTGATCCTGATTCGAGAACACGTGGGCAAGGCCGGCAACCTTCCCCAGAAGGCGTATTTCGCAGTCGGCATGCTCTGCTTCTTCATCTTCCTCGACATGATACTAGTCTTGGGTGGCGGGTTCGACATGTTGATCCCTATGGCCGGGACCGTTCTCTTCGCGATCGATTTCACGAGATGGTCCCGAGGCAAACGGGTGCTTCTCTTCAGGGTCGGCAGGATCATTTACGGCGACTCGAGGCCGAAGGCCTCGGTGGCCGCACAGGCAACAAAATGATGGCGCCGTCGAACGGGTTTGAACCGTTGACCCTCCGCTTAACAGGCGGATGCTCTACCAGGCTGAGCTACGACGGCTTGGGTGGGCGCAGTTAGAATGACCAGTTAGATAAGCCTTTTGTCACGCCGGCTGGTGCTCCTCAGAATCAGGACAATGGGTCGGGAGCTCGAGTGTCTAATCGATCGAGTCCCGCAGCTCATTGACGGTCCCGCTCATCGTCTCAAGGATCTCCTTCAGGTGGTCCAGGAAGTCCTGGATCTTCTCGGTGGTGACAGCCCCGTCTGGCGAAGGCTCTATGAGCCCTTCCTGCTCGAGGATCCTCAGAGAGTATCTTACCTTGTGCTGCGGATACTTCAGCATCTCAGAGAGGCGGATTATCCCGATGGGCTCGTTGTCCATGATCGCCTTCAGCATGGCTACATGCCTCTGTAGGAGGTCGATCTCGGTTTCGATCTTGCTCGTAAGTGCGGACCTGGCTGCCTTAGCTGTCATCGTGGACACCTCGCGTGAGAATGTGTCAGCCCCTTGCTAACGTGCTATATGATAACACTTGACTTATTTCAAGCAGGGAGAGCAAACAAGGTCCGTGGTAGCTACCAGCCGACCAACCTTGATATAAGGTCGGGCGAATAGCGTCACTCAGATGGCAGTCATCGAGGCCCGGAAGATATCGAAGGACTTTGACGGCTTCAAAGCGCTCGACAACGTGTCGATGACCATCGACAAAGGCGACTTCTTCGGATTCTTCGGACCCAATGGTGCCGGCAAGACCACACTGATAAGGATCCTCACCGGTCAGCTTTCCCCCACGTCCGGCTCTGCGGATGTTCTCGGCGTTGACGTGGTCAAGGAACCCCTAAGGGTCAAGGAGCTCATCGGGATCGTGCCCGAGGTGGAGAGCCCGCCGACGTACCTGACGGCATACGAGTACCTTTACTTCGTCGGCAAGGTCCGGAAACTTGATGGACTGGAAGACAAGATCGAGAAGTGGCTGTCATTCTTCGACCTCGAAGCGAAGAAGGGCACCATCTGCAAGGATATGTCGAAGGGAATGAGGCAGAAGCTGATGCTCGCATCAGCTTTCATCCACGAGCCCAAACTCTTGTTCATGGACGAGCCGTTCATCAACCTCGACCCGATCTACCAGCGCACTCTGAGGGAGTATCTCGAGAAGTACATCGAGGGCGGGGGCACGGTGTTCATGGCGTCCCACATCCTCGAGATCGCCCAACGGCTCTGTCACAGGATGGCAATCGTCAACCTCGGGAAAGTGGTGGCGCAGGGCGGCATAGACGACCTGGTCAAGGGAGATGACACTCTCGAGAAGCTCTTTCTGCGTTCGGTGGGAATAAAGGGAGCCGGAGGCGAGTAGGGGTGAAGGACCTCCTCAGACTGATGCTCAAGGAGGAGTTCCGGTCTCACTCCAGCTACTCCGGCAAGGAGCGCTTCCTGACCTTCCCCCTCTTCGTGTTCATTCTGGCATTCGGCAGCGGATTGACAATAGACAAAATGCTGGAAACCGTCTCGCTGGGTCAGTTCGCGATGTTCGCTCACATGTCTGCGTTCGTCTACGGACTGAGTGTGGGAGCGTTCGGGATCATGGGGAGGGAGTACCTCGAGAGGAGGTATGGGACGAACAACTACCTGGTCGCGATGCCGTATCTTCTACCGATCTCTTTCAGGACGACCTTCCTCGGGATATACCTCAGGGATGCCGTGTTCTACATACTGCTCTTGTTGGCTCCTGCCACACTCGGATTGGTCGCAGCTGCACCCTTCATGGGTTTCTCGTTGGTCAGCATCGGCCTGTTCTTCATCGCGGTCATGCTAACGTTCATGATCGGCATGTCCCTGAGCTTCCTCGCATCCGTACTGTACATCAGGAACATACCAGCGTTCCTGGCGTTCACGGCGGCGATCGCTGGCCTCTTCATCTCGTTCGGAGTGTTGGGCTGGCCCGACCTGAAGACCCTGCTCCCTTCCTATGGCATGCAAATGGATGTGCGGCCATTTCCGGTCGATGGCTCAGGTGCGCTCCTCCTCGGCGCCTCAGCCACAGGCGTGATAGCATTGATGTCAACACTCGCGTACCTACTCGTCGAGGTGAGGATCAGCATATCGTCGAAGCAGCACGCCGATATGCTTCCATCGTACTATGAGCGATTCAGGTTCCTCAAAGGGCTGAACAGGTCGTTGATGTCGAAGGAGCTGCTCGATCTCCGGAGGAGCGGGGTCGTTGCGAAGATGTTCTTCGCGTTCATCCTGCCGCTCCTCTTCCTTTCGTTCACGGCCTGGTTCGTCAACTACGGCTTGGCGATACCCGTGGGGTTCAACGCGGTCTTCTACGCGGCGATGGTCGGGTTCATCGGGGTCATGATGTACAGCTGGCTGAACAACGTCGACCTTGCAGAGTACTATGACCTCCTGCCGGTCACCGTGCCCCAGCTCATCAAGACCCGCATCCGTGTATTCCTCATCCTGACGATGGGCATCTCCGCATCCTTCGTCGTAGCGATATCCTTTCTGAACGCTGAGGTTCGGCTCCTGTGGCTCGCGCTGATCGTGATGTTCATCACCTCGGTCTACATGGTCGTGATGACAGCTTATCTCACCGGACTCAAGACGAACACGTTCCTCTTTGACACGACCGTCCTTGCCAAGTTCAGCCTGATGTCATTCCTGCCGGATGTCTGCCTCACGATCCTTTCATTCAGCCTCCTGGCCAATTGGAAGGTAGCCGTGGCGGGGATAGCTCTCGTCCTCGGCTCGATGACGATCGCTACATGGATCCTATTCAAGGGGATCGAGGTAAGATGGTCGGGGATATCATTCGCAGGTTGAGGTAAATGAGATACGCGACAGCAGTTCTCGGAGGATGCTCATCATGAAGCAAGACGTGATCACCAGGCGTGCGATCCACTGCCTGATTGCTCTTGCCCCCGTCTATTATCTGCTGCCTGTGGACCTTCCGGTGATAGGGGTCCGTCGCTGGGTCGTGCTGATCGCGTTCTTTGCAATCATCACTTCTATCGAGGCGATCAGGCTCCCGAAGGGCATCCTGTTCCTGGGCATGCGACCCCACGAGAAGAATCAGATTGCATCGTTCGTGTGGGCGGCCGCGGGCATCACTGCAGCTCTCTGGCTCTTCCCGCACGACAAAGCCACCGCGACGCTCGTGGGAATGGCGTTCGTCGACCCGCTTGCAGGGGAGCTGAGATCGCGCGGAGTCGGGACCTGGAGGAACTTCGGTGTGTCGTCGCTTGTCTATTTCGCGATCTGCGCCACAATCCTCGTCCTCGCGAATGACCGTCTGCTGCCCACGCTCTTGGTATTGGCTGTGGTCGGGACCGTGATCGCCATCGGTTCCGAGCAGTTCAAGAAGTTGCACCTCGACGACGATTTCCTGATGCTGTGCGCGCCGGGGCTCGCTATGACGGCGCTCGCGCTGGTTCTGTGACGATTCCACGAAAGAGGGCTCACTTCAGCTGACTATCTCGAGCTTGCCGTACTTGCCAGCGCTGACCTGTAGCTTGTCCTTGTACGAAGATGCCCACCCGTTGGTGATGCGGACCTTTGCGTTCGTCTCGACCTTTTCGATGTCCTCGTTCCAAAGCGTGATGGTCACATCGTCGCCATTGTCATCCTTGCCAGTGGCGTCGCAGACCCTTCCCGAGGCGCCGCTCCACTTGGACTGGAACTCTCTGGGCTCCTTCTTCTCGACAATCGTCAAGATGAGTTCGTCGACTTTCGTCTTGTCCTTCAAGTCCTTAACCATCATTGCAGCACGCTCCGTTCTCGGCCGAACAGGTTGAAGCTACTTAAACGTCACGCCTTGGAATCAGAGTGGGGACTTCTGAGGATTTTCGCATCGTACGGAACACTATTCCGACACTAGCCAGCACGACAAAAATGGCCTTTCTTTTATCCAATTAGGCTTATATGCCCACACCTAGATAGGGTGCGCCCATGACTCGTATCAAGGTCATCACCGAGCCCGCGGAACTCGTTCCGATGTTCCGGGCGGTGGACACCAAAGTGAAGCGAGAGGTCCTCAAATTGGTGACCCTTGAATGGCACACTGTCCGTGACATAGAGAAACAGTTCGGACCCGCGGGCAAGGAGGCGCTCATCTTCTTCGAGAAGATGAAGCTCGTCGAGACACGGTGGCAGACCTCCCCTGATCAACAGCCTGAGAAGGCCTATCACACTTACTACACATCGTTCCACATCAACGCCTCATGGCCCGTGTACGAGATCAGTGACGTGCTCGCGGCAGCCGTGATGGATGAGAAGGAATTCCAGAAGATTGAGAAGCAGATATTCGACATGGTGGGGGCCCAAGGGAAGTTCGCCGGGGATGTGGCCGAGGTGCTCGGAGTGACATTCACCATGCTCAAGAGCCTCGTCAAGAGGAGCACGAAGCTCGATTACAGAGGGCACAGGATCGAGCGCGTGAAGGAGTGAGCCAAGGGAGGCTTCCCCATGATTGTTGTTCTAAGGCTGGGCCATCGTCCGACGAGGGACCAACGCGTGACGACACATGTCGCGCTCACGGCCCGCGCGCTTGGCGCGGACGAGGTATGGGTCTCCACATCTGACCCCGAGCTAGAGAAGACGATTGAGAGCGTGGTGGGTCGGTTTGGAGGCAAGTTCAAGATCAAGACCGGGGTCGACTGGAGGAAGGCGATCAAGACCTGGGAAGGCCAGGTCGTGCACCTCACAATGTACGGGGAGAGCCTCTCGAAGGCTCTGCCGACGATAAAGGCGAGGGGGCTCATGATCGTCGTGGGAGCGGAGAAGGTTCCGCGAGAAGTCTACGACCTCGCCGATAGGAACGTCTCCGTGGGAAACCAGCCGCACTCTGAAGTCGCCGCTCTTGCCATTTTCCTTGACAGGCACGGCGGCGGCAAGAAGCTCGAGAAGAAACAGAAGGGAAGGCTCGTGATCGTGCCGAACCCGAGGGGGAAGACCGTAATTGACCAAAGCAAAGGAAAGACCCGCCACTCTCCCAAGCAGGGATGAGTGCATCGAGCTTCTCCGCGAGTGCGGATGCAACGACAGAGTAATTGCTCACTGCCAGGCCGTTTCTGCATTGGCGGTGAAGATTGCCAAACGATGCGGCGGGAACGCGAAGCTAGTCGAGGTCGGAGGGCTTTTGCACGATCTCGGGAGATGCAAGGCGCACAACATCGCCCACGCAGTGGAAGGGGCCAAGATCGCCCGGGAGCGGAAGCTGCCCCAAGCGTTGGTTGACATCATCGAACGGCACATTGGTGCTGGGATAACGAAGGAAGAGGCCAAGGAGCTGGGACTTCCAGAGAAGGACTACATCCCTTTGACGCTCGAGGAGAAGATAGTTTCGCACAGCGACAACCTGATGTCGGGCATCGAACGCACCAGCATCAAAGAGGCCGTAGCATACCTGACGCGAGAGGGGCAGACTCAGGCAGCGCTGAGGATCCTCGCGCTTCACAAGGAATTGTCCGCGAGATGCGGGATCGATCTGGACGAGATCGGTTGATCAAGGTTTGTACCTTGGAAAATCTCCGCGCTTGTGGGCGTTTCGAAGTTTGTGGTATGCCTCGGCGTTCCTCTTCGCCTGCTCTTTGAGGGATGGGTCGCCTTGTCGGATGATCTTGGCCGGGACGCCTACCACCAGGCTCCCTTCCGGGATCTTCATGTTCTCGGTGACTACTGCGCCGGCGCCTATGATCGAACCGCTTCCGATCTCGGCCCCATCCAGGATACAGGAGTTCATGCCGACGATGACGAAATCATCGACCTTGGCCGCGTGAATGATCGCTGCGTGGCCAACGGAAACATTCTTGCCGATGATCGTGGGCTTCCCCGGGTTGCCGTGGATCTGACAATGTTCCTGGATGCTGGACCCTTCACCTATCCGCACGGATGAGAGGTCCCCCCTGATCACTGCATAGGACCAGATGCTGCAGCCCTTGTCGATCACCACATCGCCGATGATGATCGCCTCTGGGGCGACGTAGCATGATGGATCGATTGTTGGGCCTTGCATGGCCGGAGGAGACGCCTAGGCAGATAAATCGTTTACTCCGGTGCCTTCTCGGGCTTAGCCTTCGAGCCCTTCTTGACGGCGACCCTCTTCGGGAAGTACTTCAAGATGACGATGTCCCCGATGGAGCTTATCCATCTATACGGGACGTTTACGGACTTCGACCCTTCCACGAGCAACGGATTCGTGCTCGAGACGAACAATCCCTGGACCTTGTTCTCGTCAACATCGACAACCAAGTTCGCAACGTTCCCGAGGAAAACGCCTGCGCTGGTGTAAACCTGCAAACCAATCAGCTCAGAAGCTTCTTGTAGCATCGTGCATCCCTGCGACCGTATCATCCTCTGCAGTTTAAAAGGTTTGTCGTTATCCAGCAGTCCGAACTCAAGACTACGTCTTGAGGGGGTCAAAGGTAAGTTTCGTCGCAAGGTTCTTGTATCCGCTGGAGTATCGATATTGCAGGAATGTTGCACATCCGTGCAATACCATAGGTGGCTAGATGTCATCTGAGAACGAGGAGATCCAGCTCATTAGACGGAAGAAGATGGCTGAAATGACACAGAAGATGAATTCGACAAGCACGAAGGGCGATGCGTGGCCCGGAGAGCCGGTAGTAATAGGTGACAAGGATTTCGAGGAGTTCGTTAGCAGGTATCCCAAAGTCGTGGTGGATTGTTGGGCGCCATGGTGCGGCCCGTGCAGGATGCTTTCCCCGACGATAGACGCGCTCGCCAAGGACATGAAAGGCAGTATTGTCTTCGGCAAACTGAACACGGATGACAATTTCCGGACCTCAGAGAAGCACAGGATATCGAGCATACCCACGCTCTTGTTCTTCAAGGACGGTAAGCTCGTGGACAAGATGATCGGCGCTGCTCCAAGGTCGATGGTGGAACAGCAAATAAAGAAGGCCCTGGGCTGAGGATCGAGATACGATCCATCTCCCGCACTCCTACCGTTATTTCATGCTCATTCTCCAGTAGCGGCTTTGACCGCGTAAGCTGGAAAGTTTAAACCACGATACGCAGATAGAGTCGAGGTTACGATGGATTTCGCCAACACCGTTGTCTGGAGCGAGAAGTACCCTGGCAAGCTCCTTTGCCAGAACGGACCAAACCTGGACTACTCCCCGCCGGAAGAGCTGGAAGGGATGCGCGGCCCGCTCACGCCAGAGGATGCGTTCGTAGGCGCGGCCAACATGTGCTTCCAGATCGTGTTCGAGTACGTGGCGCGTGACTTCGGCATGAAGTTGGCGGAGTATAAGTGCAGAGCCGTTGGGGACCTGGAGACCGTCGAGGGTTATCGGAAGTTCGTCAAGATCACGTTGTATCCTGAGATGAAGTTCGCCTCGGGGTCGAAGATGTCGAACCTCGACAAAGCGCTCTCGGTGACGAAGCGCAAGTGCTTGGTCTCCAACTCGATGGACCTCGAAGTGGAGGTCATCCCCAAGGTGCTTTGATGTGCAGGATGGTTGGGGTGGTTTCTCGAGGCCAGTTCCCAATCGATGTATTGACAGACCTGAGAATGATTTCCAAGCAAGGTGAGGTCCCGGGCCACATGCAGCGCGGGCATCGAGATGGGTGGGGCATCGCGTCTTTCGTCGACGGGTTCCCGGTGTACTTGGGAAGAAGTCCGAAATGGGCGGCCGAAGATCCATCATTTGAGATTGCGGTGAACAAAGCCTCCAAGCTCCGTCCACCAAGCATCGTGATTGGTCACGTGCGTGCAGCGTCGCGAGGAAAGGCGAAGCTTGTGAACACTCACCCCTTCATAGTTGGAGGGCTCGTGCTCGGCCACAACGGGACTATCAAAGGGCTCAAGCCCCTTGCAGAACGGAAGAGCCGGGGGGAGACCGACAGCGAACTCCTTGCGCTCGTCCTGGCAGACCGCTACGAGAAGGAGCATGACTTGAGGACCGCTTTGAAGGCTGTCATACGTGATGAGGTGCTTGATCGAGAGTTCACGGCAGCGATTTTGCTTGTGTCTGATGGGAAGACGCTCTGCGGATATCGTGACTACGCCGAGAATGGAGGCTACTATGATCTCCGTGTGGCGACAGGAAAGGAGAGTATCGTACTGTTCCAGGAGACAACAAATGGCATCGACGGATCGATTTCTCAGGTCAAGCGTGGGGAACTGGTTTCAATCGGGTTGGACCTCGAGGTAGAAAGAGAGACACTCAGCTAGTCCCGCGATTTCCGCGCGGCCAGCTTGATTGCCTCGGTGACACT
>JBGOXV010000055.1:0-9032 GCA_041479325.1 Thermoplasmata archaeon | reverse complement strand
GGGTATGGTTGTACAACAGCTCGCTGAAAGAGGACGGCGTGATGGCCATCGCACCTAACACTTCTCGGACGCCTGGCAGGTATCTCGGAATAGTGATCACCTCCGGAAAAGCTATCGGATGTCCCGGCATAGTAACGCCTTCAGGCGTGGTGATGTCGACGCTGTTCACGAGCGGATCGACATCCAAGAACGACCCATCACGGAACACGCGAATCGGCCCGCTGATATTCCTGATTGCGATCAGCCACGATGCGTCAAGTCTGTCGGATTTCTGCAATAGGTCAACCGCTTCGCCGAGCATCTCGTCCGGAAGGGCCAGGTGTACCTGGATCTGGATGGCTTCAACTCGATCGAACTGCCTGCTCGCGTGAACTGCGAGCAGATTGTCAATGCCAGGGTCAAGTCCTATGCCCACGACCGCGGTGACTTCTTTTTTCTTCGCCGCCGAATCCAGCTCGAGCTGCTTCTCGGTTGTCTGCATATCCGCTCCGATATCACAGTAATGCACACCCGCTTCAATCGAAGCGCGAAGTGCGGGGAGTAGGACATTCCATTCTGGACCCGCCGTGCTCACAACAATGTCGTATTTCGCCGCCACTGAGGCAAGGCGGCTTTCATCTCGGATATCGACCTGGACCGCATGTGCTTTGTCTCCGACCTCGATTGCCCGAGGCTTGAGCGTATTCTCATTCCGTCCAGCAAGGCCTATCTCAGTCACGACTTCAGAGCGAGCTAAATAGCGTGCAACAGCAGGTCCGAATCGACCAGATCCCCCCAGGAGTAGAACTCGCAACTACGCCACCCAAGGAAGAATGCCGTCACCATGTACATTATCCCTCTCACCGCCTCGAAGTGTGAACGGGCATTCTCCGTGGCATACGCGGCTCGAAGCTCTCAAGTTCGAAAATGATGCCCGAATCGACAATGTTAAATGTTTTCGGCAGGTTGTAGCATACTGCGGTGGGAAACGTCCAGGTGCGCACATGCAAATGAAACTGAAGCCGATAAGCGACATAGAGCTCGACGAGAGCATGAAGGTGAAGGAACTCACTGCCCAAATGCTCGCATCGGGGGGGTTCACTGCCAAGAAACTGGGAGTCGCATGCGAAATCGTCCGGAAGATGTTTCGCGAGAAGCAGTGCACGATATTCCTATCGTTCCCCGCATGCATAATATCGACAGGGACCCGGGGAGTCATACGGAAGCTGGTAGAGGAGAAGCTCGTGGACGTCATCGTCACAACCTGCGGCACGCTCGATCACGACCTGGCAAGGGTGTGGAGGAAGTACTATCACGGCGAGTTCCTGATGGATGATGTCGACCTTCACCGGCGAGGCATCAACAGACTGGGGAACATCCTGATCCCCAACGACAGCTACGGAATCGTTCTTGAGCAGAAGATGCAGCCGATACTCTCGGACATCTACAGCGAGGGGAAGAAGTCCCTCAGTAGCCGCCAGTTGGCATACGAGTTCGGCCTTAGGCTGAACGACAAGAAGTCTATACTGTACTGGGCCGCGAAGAATGACATCCCGGTCTATGTGCCTGGCATCACGGACGGTGCCTTCGGGTCGCAGCTTTGGCTTTTCAAACAGCAGCACAGCGATTTCAACGTCGACATCATGAAGGACGAGCAGGAGCTGTCGGACATAGTGTTCACGGCCAAGAAGACCGGGGCGATCATGATCGGCGGGGGCATCTCCAAGCACCATGTGATCTGGTGGAACCAGTTCAGGGGAGGCATGGAGTACGCCGTCTACCTCACCACAGCGGAGGAATGGGACGGTTCCCTTTCAGGGGCCAGGATGAGAGAGGCCGTCAGTTGGGGGAAAGTGAAGGAGGACGCCCAGTACATCACGGTCGAGGGCGATGCCACGATCACTCTGCCGATGATAGTGGGTTCTGTGCTGGGCGAGAGCCGTCCAGCAAGACATTAATATCGAGGACGAAACTACTGACGTCCTATCCAAGGTGGACGAAAATGCCTCAAAAAGAGACTGGCCCTGAGATTCCGTCGACCCAGGACCTCGCGGCCTTCGCGAGAGAGTATTACAAATCATACACAGAGGTCATCGAGGAGAAGAAGCCACAGACCTTGCCGAAGTTCGCTCAGGAAGGACCCTACCGTATAAGGTCGTACATCCTCCCGAACGGGTGCATCTGCATGATTTTCAACACGGCCAGCGAAATGCAGGTGGAAGGTGGAGTCAAGGACTGGGACGAGGTCCAGGAGATCGTGGTCAAGGGCGTCGACCATTTCACAGGATTCTACCCGTTCGAAGGGCGCTCCCTGGGAGACTGGAACAAGAGGGGCAAGAAGGACGCGCTGAGGGACCTGAGGCTCCTCGACAAGTCCGAGCTCGGCAAGGCCGGTGCAGAGCTTGAGATGATCATAGAGAACGTCTCCAAGATGGTCAAATTGAATGTGTGGCTTAAAGAGGGGATCTACAAGGGGACTGAGACGATGGACGGGCTCAGGAACCTCGAGAGTAGGCTCAAGGGCAGCTTCCCGACGGTCGATGCCATTGCGACTCTTCAATCGATAAAGGCCTATGTCCCGGGTGGGCAGAGCGTCACGATCGAGTTCCCAGAGAAGGAGCTCCTGGAGGACATCTCAGAGGGGATCAAGAACCTCGCTGACACCGAGCACAAGCTCGAGACGTTCGAGAGCCGGATGTTCGAGATAGAGAAGCTCGCAACGGCTCCCGAGGCATCCGGCAAGGTCAGCGACCTACAGGACCGGATCGATCGCATAGAGAAGCAGCTCGAGAAGGTCTCGAACATACTGACCATGCTGAACTCCAAAGTGGAGAACTACTTCTCGAAGACTGCCGAGAAGGAGCGCCAGGCGGACCTCGAGAGGATGATCGGTGACCACACTACGAAGGCGCTGTCGCACGATGCGAAGCTGGGTGAGCTGGAGAAGGAGGCTGAAGGTCTCGTGGAAGAGCTACGAAAGATGACCGCCAAGATCGATAAGGACATCCACGACAGCCGGAAGAGGATAGCGCGGATCGAGAAGAACTTCGTCGACTTCGCGAAGCTCGTGCAAGAGTGAGATCGCGTTCCATGAAGCGAATCTGTGTCCTTCCGGGAGACGGGATCGGGCCAGAGGTTGTGGGATCAGCGGTCAGCGTTCTGAAGCAAGCCACCGACCAGCTGGATTTCATCAATGCGGAGATCGGCCAAGTGGCGAAGGAGAAGCATGGGAGCTACCTCCCGGACGAAACCTTCGACCTAATGAAGAGCTGCGACAGTTGCTTGTTTGGCGCGGTCACATCATCGGAAGAGAGCGATTACAAGTCACCCGTATTGACCTTCAGAAAGGAGCTCGACCTTTTCGCCAACGTTAGGCCGGTCAGGAGCCTCGTGTCCGTTCATGGACGCCCCGCGATTGATGTCATAATCATACGGGAGAACTCCGAGGGCATGTACACTCAGAAGGAGGTCTTCGATGACGAGGGCGTTACGACGCTGCGGAGAGTCACGCGGAAGGCGTCTGAGCGCATTGTGTCCTTCGCCATCAGATACTCGATCGAGAACGGTAGGAAGAGGCTATGCTGCGTTCACAAGGCGAACGTCCTGAGAGGATCGGATGGACTCTTCCTTCAGACGTTCAGGGGTCTCATGGAGCGGCAGCGGGGGCACCTGATGAGGGAGGAGCAACTGGTCGATTCGGCGGCCCTGAAGCTCGTCAACGAACCCGATGCATTCGACGTCATAGTGACCCTCAATCTGTACGGGGACATCCTGTCCGATGTCGCAGCAGGCGTCGCGGGAGGGCTTGGATTCGCACCCTCCGGGAACATAGGGCCCAAGCACTCGGTTTTCGAGCCGAGCCACGGCTCTGCGCCCGACATCGCTGGCAAGGGGATCGCCAACCCCACTGCGACGATCCTCGCCGGGGCGATGATGCTCAGACACCTGGGGCTCAATGATGCATCCAGGGCAATCGAGCAGGCCATCTCAGAGACCTACGCGAGCGGGCACCTGACCTATGACCTGGGCGGAAGACACGGCTCGAAGACATTCACGGACCATGTGTTGAAGAGGTTGGCGGGGAAACCGCTAGATGGGTCCAATCAATGAGCTGCCGGACTGCTCCTGCGACAACGTTGCCCGGCCGCGACTTTCTGAAATAGAATGGTGCGGGGGCTGAGATTTGAACTCAAGGACTCCTGCGAGACCAGACCCTCAATCTGGCGCCGTTGACCGGGCTTGGCTACCCCCGCATTGAGCGCTGGAGGCGGCCATAAGCGTATCTTGATTAAAGCCTTTCGGGGTGGCCCAAGCCATCCATTGTCGGTGGCGCATCTCATTGTCTGCCTGTTTTATGTTGGGCTGCAAACTTCGGAATCTTCCACGAAATGCGTTTCTTGTGAAAGCGTCCCATCACCTAAATACTTGGTTTCAATTCCAGGATTCAGAAGAGGCCCACGACGGCAGGATTGCCGACTCGTGCGGAAGAGGAGAGCGGAAGGATGATAGGATTTCCTAAGGGAAAAGTCGCGTTCCGGATGTTCGATGAGAACGACCTGAAGTCACTGCACTGGGGAACGCTGGATGTGTTGGAGAACGCTGGCATCAAGGTCATCAGCAAGGAATGCCTGAAGTTGCTTGAGGACGCAGGCTGCACGGTGGACCACAAGACCAGCATCGCGAAGATCCCTGGCAATCTGGTCGAGGAGTCGATCACGAAGGCGAAGAAGAACATCACACTCTGCGCAAGAACCCCGAAGTACGATGTCGTCCTTGACGGCAGGAGAGTGTTCTGCACCACCGACGGCAACGGTGTCGCCGTCATGGATTTCCAGACCGGCAAGAGAAGGATGTCAACAAGCACCGATCTCGCCATGGTGGGGAAGGTCGCGAATGCGCTCGAGTCGGCACATATCTTCTGGCCATGTGTTGCATCGCAGGACATACCCGACCATGTCAGGCACGTGGTCGATCTCAAGGTCTCTCTCATGAGCATCGAGAAACATGTCCAAGTCGAAACGACCAGCCACAAGAGAGAAGCTGGATGGCTTGTCCAGCTCGGTGCGGCTCTTGCCGGAGGAGAGAAACAGCTGAGGAGGCGGCCAATCTTCTCGTCGATGCACTGCCCGTTCTCACCGCTGCAGCTGGACGGGGGATCAACTGAAGGCGCGCTAGAGCTGGCGAGGGCCGGTGTGCCGATATGCTTTTACGGAATGCCTCAGGCAGGGATCACCGGTCCGGTGACACTTGCCGGCTCCATCATCGTGAATAACGCGGAAGTTCTCGGAGGACTGACGATGGCTCAGCTCGCAGCTCCAGGCTCGCCGTTCATGTACGGCACTGGCGGAGCGGCTTTCGATATGAAGACAATGACCTGGGCGGGCGGAGGACCCGAGCGGGCGCTCATATCAGCGGGCGCGGGCGAGCTTTCGCACCACTATGGGTTTCCAATCCTCTGCGGAGGCATCGTGACCTCTGCAAAGCTGCCCGGACCGCAGGCGGCCTATGAGAAGGTCACGAGCGGCATGCCGCAGTTCTACGCGGGATGCGACATGATCGCCGGACTCGGGTTGCTCGACGATGTGACGATGCTATCGTACGAGCAGATGGTCATTGACGATGAGATGGCCCGGATCATGGCCCGCCTGGCTTCCGGGGTCACTGTCGACGATGACCATATGGCGGTCGACATCATCAAGAAGGTCGGACCAGGAGGAAGCTTCTTGTCCGAGAGGCACACACTGCAATGGTTGAACAAGGAGCATTTCAAGACGGATATCACGGACCGGAGAACTAGCGAGGCCTGGGAGGCCGACGGGAAGAAGTCAGTGGTCGACAGGGCCAGAGAGAAGGCGGCCAAGATCATGAAGGAACACGTGGTCGCGCCCGTTCCCCAGGAGATCGCGCGCGAGTTCGACGTGATAGTAAAGAACGCTGACAAGGACATTCAGGCCCACGGCCTGAATTGAACGAAGGGTGGAACTTGATCCCGCTCGAGCTGATACGAGAGTATGAGAAACAGCTGAGACCCCTGAAGATCGGGGAGACTCCACTCGTGAGAGCGCAGAAGCTCGAGAAGAGGCTCGGTGTACGGAGACTTCATCTCAAGCTCGAGGGCGAGAACCCTTCGGGGACGCACAAGGACAGAGCGGCTTTGATCCACTGTCTCGATGCCAGGATGAAGGGGTTCACGGCCGTCACGGCAGTGAGTTGCGGAAACTACGGAGCTGCCCTAGCATTCGTGGCTGACAAGCTCAACATGGCTGCGAAGGTCTACATTCCGAGCGGGTTCGCAGCTCCAAGAAGGGGCGACATCCAGGCATTGGGCGGGGAGGTTGTCTCCGTCGACGGGGACTATGAGGCCGCACTCAGGAAGTCAGCTGCGGATGCGGTCGAGAAGCACTGGTACGATGCCAACCCCGGCGGGGCTAACAAGGAGCTGTGCAGCTTCGCCTATGCGTTCATCGCGAAGGAGATCGCCCAGTCCCTTGGCCGCTCGCCGGACTGGGTGTCCGTGCCCGTAGGGAACGGAGCAGTCATCTCTGGCATCTGGCAAGGGTTCAGGGGGATGAGCATGAAGCCGAGGATGCTGGGTTGCTCGAACAACAACTCGGCGGTCCACGGCCTCGTCTGTGGGGTCAGAGTAAGAGTGGACGTTCCGGGCTATCACGAGACCGAGCTGAACGAACCTCTTTGCGGCAACTTCCTCACTGACGGGGAGGAGGCAATAGCGGCCGTCACGGAATCGAACGGATCCGCGATGGAGGTCCCTGATGAGGATCTGCTAAAGGCTTCTGCGCTGATCGCTCAGGAGGAAGGACTGGACATCCTGCCTGCCTCCGCTGGAGCCGTGTGGGGGATATCCAAGCTCGATTCAAAGAACCACTTGTTCGTCGCGGTGCTAACAGGAAGGGGCCATGCCGGAAGCGCATGATGATGTACAAATGTGCGCAGACAGAACCAGCCAGCAGCTCCCAGCCAAGTTTTTAATATGCCGTGGTCCATTGCCAGGACCGATGCGCAAGTCTGCTGGACAAGGCGATTCGGTACCTATTCTCGTCGTGCTAGGGGTCCTTATCGACCTGCAGGACTTGCGCCCGTAATGGACATGGAACCTCTGGGGGCATGTCCGTGCGGGCGAATTGAGGGGTGAATAGAGGATGAAAGGTGCCAGGGCCGCTGTGGAGTTGCTTGAAGAGCAGAACGTCAAGGTGATGTTCGGCATTCCAGGCGGAGTCCTGCTTCAATTCTACGACGAGCTTGTCCAGTCGAACATAAGGCACATACTCGTCAGGCACGAGCAGTGCGCTGGACACATGGCCGACGGATTCGCCAGAGTCTCGAAGAAACCGGGAGTATGCGTAGCCACTTCAGGACCTGGTGCCACGAACCTCGTGACAGGCGTTGCAACGGCGTTCATGGACTCATCCCCGATGATCGCAATCACGGGTCAGGTGGCGACGGACGTTCTTGGTAATGACGCGTTCCAGGAGGCAGACGCCTTCAGTCTCATGATGCCCGTGACGAAGCACAATTTCCGGGTGACCGACCCGAAGGTCTTCCCTGAGACGATCAAGAAAGCATTCCTGATCGCCACCACGGGAAGGTACGGTCCAGTCCACATAGACATCCCAGTCGACATATTCAATGCTGACATCACCGACGAGCAGATGAGAAAGGAGGTCAGAGTGCCGAAGCCCAAGAGGAATCTCTCCGGGTTGTTGGATGCCTTGAAGCTTCTTGAGAACGCCGAGAGGCCGACCATAATGGTCGGAGGTGGGGTCGCATGGTCGCAGGCGGGGCCGGAGATCATGCGACTCGCGGAGCTGTTGATGGCGCCCGTCGTGACGACCCTCATGGCAAAGGGGACGGTGCCCGAGAACCATCCGATGGTGCTCGGGGTCTGTGGAATGCATGGCAGACAGGTGGCCAACTACGCGCTGAACAACTGCGACGTCCTCCTGGCGATAGGCACCAGGTTCAGCGATCGCGTGACTGGGAAGCTGAGCGAGTTCGGGGCCAAGACCAAAGTGGTCCATGTGGACATCGACTCGTCAGAGATCGGGAAGAACGTCAAAGGCAGGGTAGGACTAGTGGGGGATGCATGGACGGTGGTCAACGCCCTCATAGCCGGGCTTCAGAACAGAAAGAAAGCCTCGACCTGGAAACAGAGGATACTCGAGCTCAACAAACAGTGCACCTGCGACTATGATCTGACGTCAGAACCACTGAAGCCTCAGAAGGTCATCCACGAACTGTCAAAACACCTGCCTGATGACGCGATCATCACGACAGAGGTGGGCCAGAACCAGATGTGGGCCCTCCACTTCTTCAAGTGCTACGGCAAGCGCCAATTCATCACATCAGGAGGGCTTGGAACCATGGGCTTCGGGTTCCCTGCGGCCCTTGGAGCCAAGGTCGCCGCTCCTGACCGGGTGGTCGCGGACATCGCGGGCGACGGGAGCCTGCAGATGGTCTCCCAGGAGTTCGCGACGGCGATGGAGAACGATCTTCCGGTCATCATCGCCCTGCTGGACAACGGCTGGCTGGGGAATGTTAAGCAATGGCAGAAGCTGTTCTACGGCGAGCGATACATCGCGACCAAGTTCGGAAGGAACCCAGACTTCGTCAAGCTCGCGGAGGCCTACGGAGCGGAAGCGATAAAGGTCGAACGCCCGTCCGAGGTGGCAGAAGCGATAAAGAGGGGCGTGAAGGCGGAAGTCCCAATGCTGCTAGATTTCATAGTCGACCCGGAAGAGGATGTGCTCCCGATGCTGCCTCCAGGGAAGGGGTCGTCTGACTGGATCAAGGGAAGATGCAAGTGGAACGGGGGGATGTGCTGAATGGAAGTTATGATGCTATTGGTGTACGACCAACCAGGTGTGATGCAGCGGGTCATGGGGGAATTCAACAGGAAGAGGATCAATGTCGAGACTATCGTGGTCGGGAAGTGCGAGATGCCAGACAAGGCGCGGATAGTGCTCTCGATCGAGGACAAGGAGAAGGCGGTGAGCGTGCTGGAACACTTGCGCGCGCTCCACGAGGTCATCGAT
>JBGOXV010000054.1:0-9085 GCA_041479325.1 Thermoplasmata archaeon | reverse complement strand
TCATTGCGATGCTTCCGGTCGGGTCCAACCATACTCCATCATGAGGGCAGGCCTCAACGCAGGACCCGCAAGCGGTGCACAGGTCCTTGTCCACCACATAGATGCCCAACCCCTCGTCGAGCTTGATCGCCTCTGCGGGGCATGACTCCACGCACGGGTGCTCGTCGCACTGGATGCAGAACCTCAGGCTGTACTCTCCAGGTTCGGGGAACACGTCCATCGCCTCGATCCGAGACTGGCTCGGGTTGAACTTTCCCACGTGTTTCACTGAGCAAACTAAGCCGCACAGCTGGCAACCGGTGCACTTGCTCCTATCGGCCTTAAGACCATTGGTCATCAGTTCTCATCTCCCGAAGATCATCGATTCAACAAATGGCGTGGTAAGTGGAAACAGGCGAGGTCGGACGTTCAAACCTGGACCGCTGCCAATACCAGACCCCTTCACAAGATGGGATGAGATTGATGAAGCCGTATTTAGTCATTTGTCGACCACTTGACGGCTGGCCAGGCGTACCGGACGACCGCGCAATGGAATCCGGGGCTGCGGACGATATGCTCGTCGCGACCTATCGAAGACCGCCGCGAGACGATTAAAATATCCGCATATGGATTAAAAATCTCAAAAGGTAATTATAGACGCCTCGGGTTCCGATGAAGCACAATGATCCACGAGGGAGCGAAGCTGCTGCTCATCGATCACGGCGGAAGAAGGTACCCGGTCACCGCGGCCAAGCGCATGACCGAGGTCGCCGGGCTCGGCGTCATAGACGGCAATGCATTGTGCAGTTCTTCTCTAGGAGACTCACTTCAGATTGGGGGACGGGATTTCCTGATCCTCAAGCCGAGCATCAAAGATGCTCTCGGGATGATGGAGAGACGCGCACAGATCATCAATCCCAAGGACAGCTTCATGATCCCGTTTCACCTGGACGTTGGCCCCGGAAGCAGGGTCATCGAGGGCGGTGTCGGCTCAGGGGCACTCACCTTGGTCCTGCTGAAAGCAGTTGGTCCCACGGGCAAGGTGTACTCGTACGAGAACAGACAGGATCATGCGGACGTGGCCAGAAGGAACATCGCGCTGTCCGAGAACGAATCGTCGTGGGAGCTGAGGATCGGGGACATCTGCACGGCAAAGTTGGAGAGCGATGTCGATGCCGTCGCGCTGGACATCCCCAATCCTTGGGACGCGATGGAGAACGTGTACAGAGCGCTGAGAATAGGTGGCTACGCCTGCTGCTACGTGCCGAACGCCAACCAGCTCGAGACCGCAGTGAAGAAGATGCGGGAGGTCGGCCTTGCGGAGATCGTCTCCCTTGAGACCCTCCAGCGAGAGATGGTGGTCCACGACGGGGGTGTGAGGCCAAGCTTCGACATGCTCGGACACACGGGCTATCTTTCGTTCGGAAGAAGGATGCTCCGCTAAGACCCGCGGAACGAAGCTCCTCAAAAAAGGGGCAAGTCGTCAATAATTAAGTAATAGCATGCACAATTCCCCGACGAGGGTGACGCGGGATGGTTGTCGCAGAGGTCCGGGTCGAGCTCAAGAAGGGTGTGGCTGACCCTGAGGGCAAGAACACTTTGAAGGCGTTGGAGCTGCTCGGATTCGAAGGGGTGAAAGACGTCAAGACCGTGAAAGTCTTCGACATCTTCATCGAGGGGGATGCGGGCCACGCGGAGAAGAAGATCGAGGAGATGTGCAAGAAGCTTCTAGCCAATCCCGTGATTCATAACTATTCAATCAAGATCAAGTGAGGTACTGGGATGTCCACGGACAAACTGTACAATCGCAGAGACGTCCCTTTCGAACTGGTCGACATCAACCTGGGGGAAGCGACGGATTCTGAGTTGGATGAGCTGAGCAGGGAGAGCGGCACCGCTCTTTCGCTCGACGAGATGCACCGGGTCAGGGACTTCTTCGGGGAGAAAGGGAGGAGCCCGACGGACGTAGAGTTTCAATCCATAGGTCAGGCCTGGAGCGAGCACTGCTGCTACAAGAGCTCCAAGGTGTTCCTCAAGGAGTACGTTTTCGGCATCAACACGAAGCAGGTCATCGACAGGGGTGACGCGGGCGTGATGGAGTTCGACAAGGACCATGCCTACGCACTCCGGATCGAGAGCCACAACCACCCGAGCGCGGTCGAGCCGTACGGAGGCGCCGCGACCGGCATCGGGGGGATTATCAGGGATGTCCTGTGCATGGGCGCGCAGCCAATAGCCCTGGTCGACCCGCTGTTCTTCGGTCCGCTGGATTATCCATTTCACAAGCTGCCCCACGGGATCAAGCACCCGATGTACCTCTTCGGAGGGGTCGTCGCGGGAATCAGGGACTACGGAAACAGGGTCGGGCTGCCGACTGTCTCAGGCGGGGTATGGTTCGATGAGAGCTATGTCGGGAACTGCCTCGTCAATGTCGGTTGCATAGGCATCGCGGAGAAGAAGAACATCAGGCGGAACGCCGTCCGCGGCCCCGGGGACATCCTCGTTCTTGTCGGCGGGAGGACCGGGAGGGACGGGATCCACGGCGTCACATTCGCATCAGCTGTACTGACGAAGGAGAGCGAGACGGAATCGAGGGGCGCGGTCCAGCTCGGAGACCCGATCATGAAGGAGCCAGTGATCCACGCCGTCCTGGAGGCGAACGACCGAGGCCTGGTCAATGGCATGAAGGACCTGGGTGGAGGAGGGCTGTCCTGCGTGGTCGGGGAGATCGCGCTCGCCGGTGGCTGCGGTGCAGAGGTCGACCTCTCCAAGGTCCCGCTCAAGGAGGAAGGGTTGGCCCCTTGGGAGATATGGGTGTCCGAATCCCAGGAGAGGATGATGCTCTCAGTATCGCCAAAGAACGTCGACGAGGTTCTCCACATCTTCAAGCTCTGGGATGTCCCGGCCACGCCGGTCGGGAAGGTCATACCGCAGAAATCCGTTAGGCTCTACTTCCAGCAAGAGAAGGTGTTCGACCTGGAGCTGGAGTTCCTCACCGCTGGTCCCGTCTACTGCAGGCCGTGCGCCGCCGCCGAGAAGAGCCGCACCAAGGCCGAGAGGATACCGAAGGCCAAGGACAGCTACGACAGAGACCTCCTGAAGCTCCTTGCCCGGCCCAACATCTGCAACAAGGACTGGGTCATCAGGCAGTACGATCACGAGGTCAGGGCGTCCACCGTCATCAAGCCGCTTCAGGGGAAGCTGGGTCATTCTAGCCACGGGGATGCGGCTGTTTTGAAGCCGGTCGAGGACTCCTTCAGAGGATTGGCGATAGCCACGGCGTCGAACCCGTTTGCGGTCGGGTCCAACCCGTACAGAGGAGGCAAGATATGTGTCGACGAGATGTGCAGGAACCTTGCATCCGTCGGCGCTCGGCCGCACTCCTTCACGAACTGCCTGAACTTCGGGAACCCCGAGAAGCCCGACAGGCTGTGGCTGTTCAGGGAAGCGGTCCGCGGGATGGGCGAGGTCGCCGAAGCGCTCAAGATACCCATACCATCTGGGAATGTCAGCTTCTACAATGAGGCCCCGACAGGCGCGGTCCTGCCCACCCCCACGCTGCTCGGCTGCGGGATCGTCAGGGACATCAGGAAGTGTGTCACCACCGATCTCAAGCGCGAGGGCAACACGATCGCGCTCATCGGCCCGACTGGCCCCGAGATGGGAGCATCCGAATTCTACCGTATGAATGGCAGCCACTCGAGCAAGGTCCCGGACGTGGACATCGCGGTCCTCAGGGCTGGGCTGGATGTCGTGATAGGCGGGATAGAGAGAGGCGCCATCGTCTCGTGTCACGATGTCTCCGATGGAGGCCTCGTGGTCAGCTTGGCCGAGATGTGTATTGGCGGAGACATTGGTGCGTCCATCGATCTGTCCAAGATGGACGGGCTCAGGTCTGATGTCCGACTCTTCTCCGAGGCTCCGAGCAGATGGGTCGTCGAACTGAAGAAAGGAAAGGACAGGCAGGTGCCCCGGGACAGGAAGACGAAGATGGTCCGGCTAGGGACCGTTAGCGGAGACTCGCTTGCCATCTCCTCGAACAAGAGATTGGTGGATCTGGAAGTGGACAAGCTCGCGGAGGCCTTCAACGGCACGCTCTGGAGGCTGATGGGATGAAGGCGAGCAAAGTCAAGGTGTGCGTCCTCCGGATCGAAGGGACCAATTGCGAGGAGGAATCCTACCAAGCGTTCAGGAGGATGGGCACACAGCCAGAGAAGGTGCATCTCAAGCAGTTGATCGGAATGGATGTAAGCGGCGAGGAGAAGAGGTCCCTCTCCGACTATCATATACTGGTCTTCCCTGGTGGGTTCTCATCCGGGGACTATGTGCGGGCGGGCGCGATCTTCGCCGCGCGCATGAAGAGCAGGCTGTCCGAGGACCTCGTCGACTTCATCAAGTCGGGCAAACCCGTGCTGGGGATATGCAACGGCTTCCAGGTGCTCGTCGAGACAGGCCTGTTACCAGCGATGTCGAGAGTGATGTCGGAGTATCCCGAGGCCGTGCTCGGCACGAACGATTCTGGTCGGTTCGAGTGCAGACCGACCATCCTCAAGAAAGTCAACAAGTCGAGCTGCGTGTTCACATCGAAGATCTCGCCGGACAAACTCTCGCTCGTGCCTTCAGCCCACGCGGAAGGCAAGCTGATGTTCCCACTGGAGAAGTCCAAGCAGATCATCAAGGAGCTCGAGGAGAACGACCAGATAGTGTTCAAGTACGTCGATCCTGAAGGGAACCAAGCGGGATATCCATGGTGTCCGAATGGCTCGACAGAGAACATCGCGGGGATCTGCAACCGGGAGGGCAACGTGTTCGGCCTGATGCCACATCCCGAGAGAGTGTTTTTCAGATTCACCCATCCCGATTGGACCAGGGGGCCAGATGGACCTGGTGACGGGAGGGCTGTCTTCGAATCCGTTCTGGACTACGTGACAAAGAAGCAGTGACGCGCCACGAGCGAAAGTATTAACAGATTAGTTTGCATCTTCGATGTCCGCCTCTCGATAAAGGAATGAAAAAATGCGAGAGCGGACGCGGGGGGGAACTTGGTA
The DNA here is from genome assembly GCA_041479325.1 of Thermoplasmata archaeon. GTDB lineage: Archaea > Thermoplasmatota > Thermoplasmata > UBA10834 > UBA10834 > COMBO-56-21. Next base: position 4,058 of record JBGOXV010000054.1, on the reverse strand, counting down.
GAAGGCCCAGACGTGGAATCATGGAAATCAAGCCTGACAGGGCTTCGCATGATTCGATATGCGCGCGTTCTTTCGATACTGAGCTGCGCCGTTGGCTTGGTGGGAATAATCGGGATCGCCACAGGAGTCGATGTGTTGGCGAGGGTCAAGCCAGAGTACTTTCCCATCCCGCCGAGTTCTTCGGTCACAATAGTGGTACTATCCCTTCTCGTGCTTGGTGCCTTACAACCCCGTCAGACTCGTTTGATCAAAGCATGTCTCCTGCTCGGCACCTGTTTTGTGGTGTTTGTCTCGGCGTGGTTGACTTTGGCTTTCTTCTTTCATCCGTCATTCGATCTAGAGAGTCATCTCTTCGGTTATACCAGGCTAGAGAATGGTGTTGAAATTGGCCACATGTCTCCCATGGCTTCGGGAAGCTACCTGCTGCTAGGGCTGGGATTGTTGGCCAGCATGATTGGGAAGAGTCGTCAATGGGTCGCCCAGTTTTCGGTAGTGATGGGAGGGGGCGCATTCTTGGTGGGCCTGGTTGGCACGCTGGGATACGCATACGGGTCGCCGCTACTCTACGGCAGCACCACGAGACCTATCGCGCTCTTGGCTAGTCTGTCTTTGAGCGTTCTGGGCTTCTCGTTGATATGCGCCATGGGACCCGGCTCCTGGCCCGCCTCTGCGCTGGTGGGACCGTCGGTCAAGGCGGGCCTGCTGCGGACCTTCCCGCCACTCACGGTTTCGATCGTCCTCCTAATAACCTGGTTGTTCAGGCAGACTGAGAATTCGAGCAACCCAGCCATAGTCGCTTCCATCATCGCCCTCGTCTCAGCCGGAATCGTTGTCATGGTTGTGAGCAAGCTCGCCGATGCAATTGGAAACGCGGTCGACAAGAGCAACTCCGAGTTGTTTGCAGCCAAGCAATCGCTTCTGGCGCTGAACGCACAACTGAGAACCAGTTCGACCGAGCTTTCCGCAGTGAACAAGGAGCTGGAGGCCTTCAGCTACTCCGTGTCCCACGACCTTCGCGCCCCTCTTACGCAAATCGACGGGTACGCAGCCCTCCTGTCCAGCGACCACGCGAGCAAGCTGGACGAGAACGGGAATTTGTATATCGCGAGATTGCGTGCATCCGCCAAGAGAATGAACGGTCTGATAGATGACCTACTGCAGCTATCCCGGGTGGCAAGGAGCGAGATGCAGGTCCAGGAGATTGACCTTTCGAAGATTGCCAGATCCATCATCGAGAGGCTGAAGACGGAAGACCCCACGAGGAACGTGACCTTCACCGCCGCAGCCAGCGCACCGGCCATGGGAGACACAAAGCTTATGGAGATTGCTCTGGAGAATCTCTTGAACAACTCCTGGAAGTTTACGTCCAAGAAGTCTAGGGCAAGGATCGAGTTTGGCCGGATGAGTGCCGGAGGCACGACCGTGTACTTCGTCAAGGATGACGGAGCGGGGTTCGAGGGGAATCACACGGACAGGCTTTTCATCGCCTTCCAGCGCTTGCACTCGAATTCGGAATTCCCCGGGTCCGGCATTGGCTTGGCAACCGTCAGGCGCATAATCACCCTCCATGGAGGCGCGGTTTGGGCAGAGGGGGAGGTCGACAAAGGAGCGACTTTCTTCTTCACGCTCGGAGAGACCCGTCCTGAGATGGCGAGCAATCAGAGCGACACGATGAGCTCTACCTGATCCCCGTCCTTGAGTCCCAGGGAGCGCCTCAGGTGGAACTTGCAGATGACCTCGATGATGTCCGTGTGGTGCGACCTCATCGGCAGGATGACGGCGCATTCCATGTTGTGGATCGTCGCGAGGAAGCACTTCACATCGCCGAATGTCCGGCCTTCCTTCTCGAACCCCTTGATCAGTATGCCCTCAGATTTCTTCAGAATGTCAAGCTTGGGCAGTTCAGGGTCGGCGAGCCTGAGGTTCAAGGTACCCTCGAAAGGCTTGAACCAGAGCTTCTTCTGGAACTGATCGGCATAGGCTTCCTGGTTGACGTAGTACTGACCTTCGCCAAGGCCTGAGGCGACTGAGCCGATTATGACAAGATGGTCCTTCATCTCGAATATCCGCTGATAGTCGGAGTACTCTTTTCGCAGCAGGTCGAACCCCTTGTCCGTGAGCTTTATCCTCTGCCTTCTAGCGCCGAGGTCGCGCTCGATCAGACCGTCGCCCAGCAGCTCCAGAATCTTCTTGGATGCTGACTGCTGGCTTATCTCAAGGACATTACCCAGCTCGCGAGAGGAGATGGCGATGTAGTCGTGGACGCCACCCATAAGGGCTATGTGCTTGAGCGTGGCAATCTGCTTCTCATGCACCATGAAGCCTTCCATGATATAGGCCCAATAATACCTTTTCGTCGGAAAGCTTGTCAAAACTCGTCGGCGACTAGATAACGCTCTCCCCGCAGCCGAATTACTGGTACCTTCTTTTCCCTGAGTCGACCAATCAATTCCCTGTCGTTGGTGACGACCGCCGCCGACCGTCTCTCCGCGATGTCTATGACAGCATCATCCCCGCTCAGGTCCGTCTCGACGATCTCGTATTTCCTCGCAAGGGCCAACGCGACTTTTGCCTTGGGGTCGATCGACCTCGCCAATTCGCCAAGCACGGAGCTTGGAACGAAAACGGGAAGCTCGCCGAAAAGCCTCTTCAGCTCCCTGTCCAGATTGAGCTTGAACTGGAAGGGCATCATCAGGGCGTTGGCGTCAAGAATGATCGCGTTCGGCAGACTATCACGCGCCTACTGCACGACGCCGTAGCCGATCAGTCGCCACTTGCCGGCTATGCGTCTGGAGATCGCGATTCTCTGGCCCTTCTCGACACAGACCGGGATCTTGAGGGCGACCTCAGCCGAGTCGCTCCTACCGCTGGTAACCGTGCCCACAGTCGTCGCCGTGCCGACGCTCAGCATCAGTGGCTCATTCGTCTTGAGGTTGTCGACGCTGAGGTCCGATGCGACGCCCACTACCCGCTTCATCAACTCCGTCTGGAATGTGAGTTGGTTCAACACGGGCGGCAGGCTACCCGGGATACCGGCGATCCTGCCGACAAGCGAATCTGACTTGGTGATTGATGGGTCGAGCCCCGTCCCCATCGCTATGAGCCCGCCCGGATGTGCGACTTCGAGAGGTGTGCCTCCGGCGAAGAGCGACCTCACCTTGGTCGTGACGGTCTCCCATGTGGCCTTCCCGCCGGTCTTCTCCACCTTCAGCCCAGGTTTGATCTCGATCTCGTCGCCGACCTTGAGCTTCCCCTGCGTCATCGAGCCTCCGATGACGCCGCCCTTGAGCTTTTCTATCTTCGTTCCAGGCACGTTCACATCGAACGACCGCGCGATGTACATCCTCGCCGGCTTGACCTTGTCCCACTTCGGGGTCGGGATGGTCTTCTCGATCGCCTGGATGAGCATGTCGATATTGACATCGTGGTGAGCGGATATCGGGATGATTGGGGCTTTCTCCGCGATGGTGCCCTTGATGAACTCCTTGATCTCCTTGTAGTTCTCTCGCGCCTCATCGGCGGTCACGATGTCGATCTTGTTCTGGACGACGATGATCTTGTCGACGCCGATGATGCTCAGTGCCATCAGGTGTTCCCGGGTCTGGGGCTGGGGACACTTCTCGTTGGCAGCCACAAGGAGCAGCGCGCCGTTCATGATCGCAGCCCCGGAGAGCATCGTGGCCATCAGTGTTTCGTGGCCGGGAGCATCGACGAAGGACACCGACCGGAGGAGCTCGCATTCCCCCTTGCATGTCGGGCAGGTCGGCAGGTTCGAGTAGCATTCGGGCTCCTCGCAGTTCTTGCACTTGTAGAACGCCACGTCGGCATAGCCCAGTCTTATGGAGATGCCCCTCTTGACTTCCTCAGAATGTCTGTCAGTCCATTCCCCGGTCAGAGCTTTGGTCAGCATGGTCTTGCCATGGTCGACGTGGCCGATCATGCCAATGTTCGTCTCCGGCTGGGTGGGGACCTTCATTAGGCCTTCTTCTCCTCTTTCTTGATGAGGTCAGCGACGGGCTTCATGCCGTGCTGCGTGACTTTCATGTTGATCTGAAGCG
>JBGOXV010000053.1:0-9128 GCA_041479325.1 Thermoplasmata archaeon | reverse complement strand
CGAGAATATCTTCTTGTTGTACTCGCTCACGAACAACCCAGCATCGGGTATCCTGAAGGCCGTATCGACCGGTTCTTTAGCATTCTCACTCGGAGGTTGTGGCATCAAAACACTCTCCAAAAATCCCACACTGCAGCCCTTAGGCTAGGATGCGCAGCCCCAAGGGCAGAATAAGCAGGTTCTTGCTCTGGTGCGACATTCCTTGCCTCCGATTGCAGATAGGCCAAACCCATAGGATTTGACGTATCTGGACATGCCCTTTTGTGATATAAAACTTTGGAGCGGCATGTCATGGGAAGTGCCAGCTTGCCTTCGATCCGGTCCTTTCACCTTATTGGAAGACTTGAAATACATAATTCAAGGTACATCGGATGATGCCCAAGACACAGAAACCCCTTGTCGCGTTCCAAGGTGAGACGGGCGCGTATTCGGAGGACGCCTGCTTCAGGTACTTCGGCACGTCGGTCAAGACGCTGCCCTTCCTGGACTTCCAATCCGTTTTCGAGGCAGTCGAGAGGGACAAGGTGACTCACGCAGTCGTCCCTGTCGAGAATTCCATCGAGGGGAGCGTGGCACAGGTCAACGACCTGCTTCTCGACCACGACCTCACGATATCTGGTGAGACGATTGTCCCGGTGAAGCATTACCTGATGGCCTTGGATGATGCGACGATGGGTACAATCAAGGAAGTCATGAGCCACCCCCAGGCGCTTGGCCAATCGCGGAAGTTCCTCGCGAACCATTCAGAATGGCACATCACTCCCTGCTACGACACAGCTGGCAGCGCGAGGATGATCGCTCAATCCAAAAGGAAGGACATCGCGGCGATCGCGAGCAAGCGGGCAGCCAGCGTCTACGGATTGAAGATCCTGAAGGAGGACATTCAGAGCGAGGAGGTCAACTACACCCGCTTCTTTGTGCTGGAGAAGAATCCATTGCCCGTAAAGGGAGCCAACAAGACCTCAATCGTGTTCGCCACGAAGAACGCTCCAGGAGCTTTGTACAGCTGTCTGGGCGAATTCGCTTCACGCAATGTGAACCTCTCGAAGCTGGAATCAAGACCGAGGAAGAACAAGCCGTGGGTCTACGTTTTCTACGCCGACCTCGACGGTAGCATGGACGACCCCGACTGCCACGCGGCCATAGGTGGGCTCCTGAAGACCGGAGCGTTCGTCAAGATACTCGGTTCCTACAAGAAAGCCGAGATGTGACCCCCTCATTCGCCAGGGGCTGGATCGAACGGGAGGGGGGTCATGCAGCTGCCGCGGCCACCCTCGACTCCCGCTTCAGCTCTTCAATACCCGGCGAACCTCTCAAGACCATGCGGTCCCTCTCGAGAAGGGCCCGCTCCTTCTCGTCGAAAGCATTTGGATCAACCGCAATGATCAGCCTCGCCTTGGTGATCCAGGCCGTTTCGTTGAGCAGGTCGAGCGATCTCAGCACTTTGCGGAAGTCATTGAAAGTGACCGTGTACTCAATGCCCTCCATGAGCACTATGCTGTTGTGGTTGTTCTCCATGAATCTCATGAGCGCATCCGTGAGCACCGCAAGGCTCGTCGGGGCTATCCTGAGCTCTCCTACGGATTCTGTGAGCCAGACTATGGGCGTGGCATGCAACTCGTACTTCTCCCTGACCTCATCTGGGAATGCTCTTGTGACCATCAGCCCTCTTGGTATCAGGAACTCCAGCGTCTCGATCGCGGAATCCCCTTCGACCGGGATCGCCGCATCGGGCCGAAGGGGGAGCGTGACGAGCTCAGAGAACAGAGACATAGCAGAGTCTCCTTTCTCGTCATAGACCAGGTAAATCCCTCTGGGTATGTCGTATGCGCGGAATCCTTCTCTGCGAACAGTCTCGACCTCAGAATCGACTATCACAGCGGAGAACCTGGATGCGCTGATAGAGCGGATCATGAACAGGAGCAACACGACGATTACCCAGAGGTATGGATTCAGGTCCTGGACTCGGAGACCCGCTCCCACGCCGACATCGAGCCCGAAAGTCGCAAAAGGCGTGACAATCCATGCGGCCGCGAGAAGGAGCGAATCCAGCTCTGCATTTCGTGACGGGTGGGGTATCTCTCCCTTCGTTCTTGCGTGCAGCGGAAGTGCAATATCGAATGCGACGGCCGCCGCGAGGTAGGCGGATATCGCTATCAATAGCCCTGAATTCGCCTCCAATGATGAAGACAGAAACCGCATCCCAGAGACCCATACGACTACGATAAGGGCGAAGGCAACGAGGCCCCAAGCGGTCATGACGTTCAGTGGGCTGGTTCGCAAGAACGCCCTGAAATCGTCCGCGAGGTTGTGCCTTCTGTATATGGTCGCCAACGATACCGCGCATGTGGAAAGCCACATGGTGAAGATGGCAAATGTCGCATCCACCTGCACTCGGAACACTGAAGGCCGGACACCCACGGAGTTCCATATGATCTCGAACACGCATAGAGCCAGGATGGAGAGGGTGAAGAGTGCCACGAACCAACTCGTGGCCACGTGGAAGTAGCTTCTCCCCATCTTGCGGATCTGGTAGGCCGCGTATGCCGCGAGGACGAGCCCAACGGCCGCAGGGAGTATCCGAAACGCCAGATCGGTTTGATTCACCCTTGACCACCTATGTCTGATTCTACTCCATCCGGGGCAACCCTCTGGGAGGTCAAGAACCTTTCCGAACCCGGACCTGAGCGCGCGGTCGAACTACCCTAATATCGCGCCGCGGCTGGCGGACCCTACCTGTTCCCTGTATCTTCTGAGGTAGCCAGTCGTCTTCGTGCCAGGTATCTTCCTGTCACGGAGGCGCGCCTTTACCTCCTTCTGCGAGAGGAGGACCTCGATCTCTCTCGAGTCCAGATCGATCCTGACAATGTCCTTGTCCCTGATGGCCGCGAGGGCGCCTCCGACGTACGCTTCCGGACATACATGACCTATCGACAGCCCCCTCGTGCCTCCTGAGAACCTGCCGTCGGTGATGAGCGCGACCGATTCAATCAGTCCCATGCCTGCGATTATCGCCGTCACGCTCAGCATCTCCGGCATTCCAGGCGCGCCTTTCGGTCCTTGGTACCTGAGCACGACCGCATCGCCGGGCTTGATTCTTCCCTCGAGCGTGGCGTCTGTCGCCTCCTTCTCCGAGTCGAACACCTTTGCCGGCCCCTCGAACTTGCGCATCGAAGGGAGGACCGCGGACTGCTTCACGACGCAGCCCTCCTCTGCCAGGTTTCCCCAGAGTATGCAGATGCCTCCCTCCTCGTGGTACGCCTTGTCCAGCTCGCGCACGACCTGCGAGTCCTTTACCTTCGCGGCCTTCGCCACATCGAGGATGCTCTTGCCCTCGACCGTCGTCGCGTCCTTCAGCTTCGGAGCGAGTCTGGAGAGGACCGCGGGAATGCCTCCCGCGGCATCGAGATCTATCATGAAATGCTCACCACCGGGCTTCAGTGCCACGATGTGTTTCGTGTCTCTCGATATCTTGTCGAAGAGGTCCAGCTCCAAATCAAAACCGAACTCCTTCGCGATGGCGATCAGGTGAAGACAGGTGTTCGTCGAGCCACCTATCGCGTTGTCCACCCTCAGGGCGTTCTCGAAACTTGCTCTCGTGACGAAATCCCTGGGCTTCCGTCCATCCAGTGCGACCTCGACGGCAAGCACACCCGACTTCCGGGCGATCTCCAGTTTCTCCTTGGAGATCGCATGCGATGTCGCGCAGCCCTCGATGCTCAGCCCCATAGCCTCCGTCAAACAGGCCATCGTATTGGCTGTGAACAGGCCTGAGCACGATCCAGGTCCAGGACACGCCCTTTTCTCGATCTCCAGGAAATCAGCGTCAGTGATCTTGCCAGCCTTGAGCTCTCCCACGGCTTCGAATATCGAGATGACATCTAGTCTTCTGTCCCGATAGATGCCAGGTACCATTGGTCCACCCGTGAGGATGACCGCGGGTATGTTGACCCTGCCGCATGCCATCAACATTCCGGGAGTGATCTTGTCGCAGTTCGTGATGCCAACCCAGCCGTCCGCGACATGCGCTTCCACCATCGATTCCACGGTGTCTGCTATGATCTCTCGGGACGGCAGGGAGTATCTCATTCCTTCCAGGCCCATCGCGATGCCGTCGCAGATGCCCGGGACCCCGAACTCATAGGCCACCCCCCCAGCCTGCTGGATGCCTCTCTTGACCTCCTCCGCAAGCTTGTTGAGATGCATGTGGCCTGGGACAATCGTGTTAAACGAGTTCGCAACCGCGATCAGGGGCTTCTCGAGATCCTCGTCGTCCATGCCCAACGCTCGCAAGAGCCCTCTAGCAGGCGCCCTGGTCATCCCCTTCTTCATGGAGTCACTTCTGAGCACGAGATTCCGTTGTACCATCTTATCCACCAGGGTTGAAATCGTCGTGCAAGGCTTCGATTGCCTTCTTACCGTCTTCCTTGTTGATTATGAATGATATGTTGAGTTCCGAAGAACCTTGCGCTATCGCTCTGATGTTGATGTCGTTCTTGGCCATGGTCCCGAAAACTCGGGCCGCGACCCCAGGAGTCCCTCTCATCCCCGCCCCGACGACGGCGACTATGCTGAGCCCGCCCTCTACCGATACCTCCCGGACTTGCTTGGAACCCAACATCGATAGCTCCAGCGCATTCTGTGCCTTCGTCCCGCTGCTCTTTGGGATCGCTAGAGTGATGCTCTCCTCGGAAGAGCTCTGGGAGATCATCAGGACATCGATGTCCTCGTCGGTGAGTATCTGCAGGACCTTCGCGGCCAGGCGCGGGGTCCCGACCATGCTCGCCCCGCTCACAGTGATGAGGCTGACATCGTTGATGTTCGTGATCGCCTTCACGACGTTGCCGGACTTCACCTTTACCTCCGTAACGATGTAAGTGCCTGGTGCGTCCGGATCCTTCAGGCTCTTCACTCTGAACGGGAGCTGGTATCTCGCGGCGCATTCTAGCGCCTTCGGATGGACAACCTCCGCTCCGAAATGCGCCAGCTCCATCGCCTCGGCGAATGATATCGTCCCGATCATCTTCGCCGATTTCATTATCTTCGGGTTCGCAGTCATGATGCCATCGACGTCCTTCCAGACCCAGACCTCGTCGGCCTTGAGACTGGCACCGATGATCGATGCCGTGAAATCCGAACCTCCGCGGCCAAGGGTCGTCTGGACCCCGTCCTGGGTCGAGGCGACGAACCCACCCACCACGGGTATGGTCCCTTCCTCCACCATGGCCGCAAGCGCCTGCCGAACCTGGAGGGTGGTGACGTTCATCAGCGGGTTCGCCTCGCCGTAGTGATCGTCGGTGACTATGCCCGCTTCCCCCCCGGTGAGCGCCCGTGACTTCATGCCGAGGTCCTCGATCACTCCGTGCAGGATGGGCGTCGAGAGCTTCTCTCCGTATCCGAGTACGAAGTCCTTTGACCTCGGCGTGAGCTCCCCGATGTGAGCAATGCCCAGCAGTATGTTCCGGAGTTCGTCCCCTCGTGCGTTTACGATCTCCATCGAATGATTGAGTATCCGTTCGTCCATAATGGCCGATTCGGCCGTCTTCTTATGCTTCACCATCAAGGAGTCCATGAACTCGCGTACGCTCTCTTTATGGCCGTGGCTCGCCTTCACGGCTATCTCTGCGAGCGAGTCCGTGACTCCGTACATCGCAGACGTGACGACGACGATGCGGTGTCCCTCCTTGTGGAACTTCCGGACTATGGTCCCGACCTTCCTGACCTTGTCGCCGTCCGCGACGCTGATCCCGCCGAATTTCATCACGATCTTCATTGTTGGACCTACCGAATCGAAGCCCGGCAAAAATAGCTATCGGGCGAACGACCTCCTTATCTCTATCAGGTCGCGGAGTACCGAGCTCGCGGTCTCCTTCCCTCCGGCTCCCTTACCGACCAGCGTGATCTCGCCAGCGGGGTATGTGTCGAAAAGTATAGCGTTGAAAGTCCCGCTTACGTTGAGCGGATGGGCAATGTCTATCTCCTGCGGAGACACCTTGGCCTTCTTCTCGACGTTGCCTATCAGTTTGATGACCTTTCCCTTCGCCCTAGCGGCCTCGATGTCCTTCTTCGAGACCCCAGTGATTCCGGTTATGTCCAGGTCGTTGATCGAAAGGCTCGTGCCGAGCACGTAGTTCGAGGTGATCACGAGCTTGCAGGCGGTATCGAACCCGCCTATGTCGTAGGTCGGGTCGGCCTCTGCGTAGCCGAGCTTCTGAGCTTCGGCGAGTGCGTCCTTCATCTCCACTCCCTGCGCGGACATCTTGCTCAGTATGAAGTTGGAGGTCCCGTTCAGAATTCCACTAATGGACCGTATCCGGCTTCCTTCGAGGCACTTTTTTGCAAAATCGAGTACCGGGGTGCCGCCACCGACCGTTCCGCTGAACTTGAACATGACCTCGTTGTGGTGAGCTAGCTCCATCAGCGCAGGCATGGCGAGAGCGAGAGGTCCCTTGTTCGTGCATATCACGTGCCTCCCCTCCTTCATGGCCGCCCGTATGTGGCTGATCCCTGGCTCGCCCTTGGTGAGTTCCGTTGGCGTACTCTCCACCATGACTTCACATTCCACTTCTTTGATGACATCCATTGCAGATTTGCCATCGATGTAGGTGCCCTGTCCGAGTCCTCCCAGCGTTCCAAGTTTCTTCTTGGAGGCCAGTGCCTTCTGTATGTCGAGCCCTTCCGGCGATACAGCGGCGCCGTGTCGATCGACAACCCCGACGATCTTTGGCCTCAGACCGAAGTCATGGTCGAGCTTGCTCGCCTCTTCGTTGATGAGCTCGGCGAAGCTCTGTCCCACTACACCGAAACCCACAAGGAGCAGCCTCATCTAGCTCGCCTCCAGGAGTTCCTTTAGCGCCTGCAAGGTGGCTTCGATGACCTTGGGCTTCGAACTCTGAGTGACCGCGACTTCAGGATCCTTCAGGCCATGGCCAGTGGAGACGCAGACGACTTCTGACGACTTATCCACGAGCCCTTCCTCCAGGTCCCTGATCAGTCCGGCCAGGGCCGCCGCGCCTGCGGGTTCCGCGAATATGCCCTCGTGCTGTGCTAGGGCTTTCTGGGCTCCGAGTATCTCCTTGTCCGAGACGGCCCTCGCCCCTCCTCCGGATTCCTTGATTGCGCGCACAGTCTTCTTCCAGTTCGCGGGATTGCCAATCCGGATAGCTGTCGCGACGGTGTCCGGCTTCTGAACGGGTGTGAGTTCGGATGAACCCGTGGCGAACATGTGCGCGACCGGTGCTGCCCCCTCAGCTTGTATCCCCCGTATGATCGGATGACCCGCGGCAAGGCCCATGGACTCGTACTCGGCGAACCCTTTCCAGTATGCAGCCGAGTTGCCGCCGTTGCCCACGGGTATGTAGAGGTACTCGGGAGCCTTCCCGCCCAGCTGGTCGCAGACCTCATAAGCCGCGGTCTTCTGCCCCTCGATCCTGAAGGGGTTCACGGAGTTGAGCACATACATCCCAAGTGCTGAGGATGATTTCATGACCATGTCGAGCGCCTGGTCGAAGTTGCCTTTCACGGAGACGACCAGTGCGCCGTGCATCATCGCCTGAGCGAGCTTGCCGAGCGCGACCTTGCCCTCCGGTATGAGAACGACGCACCTAAGCCCGGCTCGGCCCGCATATGCGGCCAACGAGGCCGACGTGTTCCCCGTGGACGCGCAGGTCACGGTCTTCATGCCAAGCTCCTTCGCCTTGGTTATGCCGACTGTCATCCCCCGATCCTTGAACGATCCAGTCGGATTTGTCCCGTCGAATTTGATGTAGAGCTTCTTGAATCCATACACTCGTCCGAGGTTTTGGCATTTGATCAGTGGTGTCCCGCCTTCCGACATTGAGTATACTTCCGTCTTCGGGCCAACGGGGATCAGCTCCCTGTACTTCCATACTGACAGGGGCCTCTTCTTGAAATCGCTTCTTGCCAGCCGCTCCAAAGCCGCCCTCTCATCGACCTTTATCTCAAGCAGGTTGCCGCAGGATGTGCATGCATAGGCAGGCCTGGACATGTCATGGGTCTTGCCGCACTCGATGCATCTCATCTCGAAATGAGCCACGATAGCCTCCCCTGCAGGTGCGACTCCTATGTCCCTTGGAAATATAAGTCCTTCGCACATCTGGGTAGTTCCTGACAAGGCCAGTCCAAGAGGTTCGACCGCCGTCTATGGTCGATTCTGGCGCGTGGAAAGGGGCGAGTACCTTAATATGCGGGCATGTAATCTCCATTTATCCAGGTGCTACGATGACTTTCGACAGGGCGGTTGTTTCCTCACCTGCCTCCATTGCCAACTTCGGTCCGGGCTTCGATGCGTTCGGGCTGTGCCTCGAGTCCCCTAAGGACAGGATATCCATCAGGAGACTCCCCGATGGCAAGCGCGTGGTCAAGGTCATTGGGAAACACACGCTGCCGACCCACCCCGAGAAGAACACCGCTTCATATGCCGCAATCAAGCTCGCAGAGACGTGCGGCCACGAGGACATCGGTTTCGCGATGACAGTCAGCAAAGGCATGAAGCCTGGCAGTGGACTGGGCAGTAGCGCGGCATCCTCGGCCGGCGGTGCGCTGGCCATGGCTGCGATCCTTGGCCTGAAGAACAAGCAGATGATACTCGAGGCTGCTGCGATGGGAGAGGAGCTGGTCTCGGGCTCGCGCCATTTCGACAACGTCTCCGCCGCAATATACGGCGGTTTCACTATCGTCTCCGACTTCAAGACAAGGACAGTCATCCAGATACGACCTCCGCAGTTCCAGGTGATCGTTGCTGTTCCGGACATCTACATCGAGACGCGCATGGCGCGCGAGATTCTTCCTTTGACCGTGAGCTTGAGGGATGCGGTCTGCAACGTCGGCTGGGCCTCGGGCATGATGCATGCGATGATGAAGTAGAACGTCAGGATGATCGGCGCATACCTCAACGACAAGCTGGCAATCCCCTACAGGAGGGAGCTCATACCCGGCTATGACGAAGTGCAGAAGGCCGCCACAGAAGCGGGCGCGCTCGGCGTCTCCATCGGAGGTTCAGGGCCTGCAGTATTCGCGATATCCCAGGGGAATGCCATCAGGATCAAGGCGGCCATGGTCGGCGCGTTCAGAAAGGCGGGACTGGGGTCCGAATCGTTCATCACGGT
>JBGOXV010000052.1:0-9172 GCA_041479325.1 Thermoplasmata archaeon | reverse complement strand
CGTTGAAGACTCTGTTCCCGTTCGCAGCCGCGGCATTGCCAACTGGGCTTGGAGATACGCTCTTCCCGCCCAACTGCATGACCGGCGTCGCGAGAAACAACAGCGCGACGAGGACGGCCACGATCGCCGAGATTCTTGTGACTTTCCCGATTTCACTTGCCATTCTTTGTTCCCCCTGGTTGCTCTACTTTCCCAATGCCCTACACGGGCAGCGTGTCTCGGTCGGTATCTTTCGATTGATGATACATACTCGAAAAACCTCCCCCCGAACATGCCAACGCACGCATAGGACTGTTCGATGGCGTAAAGCGATATGGCTATATACTGTTGTTGTCCGTCGCGGCTTTGCATTTTCATTGGTCAGTATTGGGTAATCCATGACGTTTTAACGTCCTCGGCGGCCGGGGGGATTTAGCAGCGTTATCGCAGCGCCCGATCTGCTATGTTTGAGCTAGCATCTCGGCGCTCGTCTCTGGCAAGAGCCCATGAGGGAGGAAAGGCGACCCCATTATCTATCCACTAGAAGATCGGGTCCGAAACCAGCCCCTTTTGCACCAGCACGTATAGCTTCCGGTCTCAAACACCGGTGAATTCCGGGCGACAATCCGGGCCTGTGCACATCTCATCTCATGGCGTGGAATTGAACTCGCTAGCCAAGGAAGGAATGACTTTATAGTGACAGGCTTCTCCGGGGGAAAAAGCAAACATCGCAAGGCAAATTCACATTCCGTGTCCGTATAGGGGCGGGGGCATATGATCGACACAGGTAACACAGGGTTCATGCTTGTCGCGACAAGCTTGGTAATGCTGATGACTCCGGGCCTGGCCTTCTTCTATGGAGGGCTGGTGGGAAGGAAGAACGTTCTGGCAATCATGATTCAGAGCTTCGTGTCGATGGGCATAGTCGACATCATCTGGTTCACTGTGGGGTTCTCGTTGTGCTTCAGCGGAGGGTCAGGAGACATCTATGGAAATCTTGACATGGCCTTCCTTCGCGGGGTGATGCCGAGCTCAGAGTTTGGGAACTACGCCGGAGGTGCCCACATTCCGATGTACGTTTTCATCGCCTATCAGATGATGTTCGCTATCATCACTCCAGCCCTCATTAGCGGCGCCTTCACGAACAGAGTGCGGTTCAAGGCCTACCTTATGTTCTTGGTCGGTTGGACTCTCCTCGTCTACTTCCCATTCGTTCATATGGTCTGGGGTGGGGGTCTGCTCTCTACCTGGAAGGTCCAGGATTTCGCAGGTGGCATCGTAGTTCATGCTATCGCAGGCACGGCCGCATTGGCTGCAGTGTTCTTCGTTGGGAGAAGGAAGGTGAGCGAGTCTGGCCCACACAGCCTGCCGCTTGTCGCTCTGGGAACTGGCCTATTGTGGTTTGGCTGGTATGGCTTCAACGCTGGAAGTGAGCTGAAGGTGGACAACATCACAGCGCTCGCGTTCCTCAACACAGATCTGGCGGCCTCGGTCGCTGCTATCACATGGCTGGGAATGGCGTGGATATTCGAGCAGAAACCGAAGTTCCTCGGACTGCTGACAGGCGCGGTCGCGGGCCTGGCAACGATCACACCGTGCGCGGGATATGTGTCCCCGTCCGCGGCTATCGTGATTGGATTGCTCGCGGGAACGATATGCTATGCTGCCATCTGGTTCAAGAACAAGATGCACTGGGATGATGCCCTCGATGTCTGGGGCGTGCATGGGGTCGGAGGCATCGTCGGATCCCTTGCGGTCGGGGTGTTCGCTTGGAGCCGGATGAATGCTTCAAGCCAGAACGGCCTGCTCCATGGTGGCAGCCACCTCTTCGGAGCGCAGGTGGCTGCTGTGGCATTGGCTGTGGTCTGGGCATTTGGGTTCACCTACGCCATGCTCTTCATCATCGACAAGGTTACGCCCGTGCGTGTGAGTGCAAAGGGTGAGGAAATGGGTCTGGACGTGGCTGAGCACGGAGAGCAGGCGTACATCTAGAGCGAGATGAATGACCACTAGCCGCGGTTCCGCTCCGCGGCTGGAGCCCCTAGCGGACATCGTGAGTGCGGCTCATTGTGCGGTCTTCGGTCCCTTTGTCATCCTCGCGAAATGTGTTCGTGATCTGGATCGATGAATGTGATCTCCCATCACCCCGACGAGCGCGGGGGCTGGTGGTATGAGAAAAGCGGTCGCACCCATCAATCCAACGACCTTGCTTATGGTCCTCATCCTTGAGACGGCATTAGCGCACTCAGTCCCATCATTCACCGGTCTTCCGACCAACGACAGGCCCAGGATCCTCCAGAGCTCGGCTGTCACCGTGACCGTCATCCATACGAGGTCCTTCAGGGGGGTTGATTCGCCCGCGTAGCTCGTCTTCTTCCCCAGGATTGCTTTTCTCAAGTCTTCCGCGCCTTCCCCTTCGAACATGGTGTAGGCGTTCCCAACCATCGTGGGGGAATGCGCGTCGCTTCCGCCCACAAATGCGAGGTCGAGCTTGCTGGACATCCTCTGCGCAGCCTCGTTCGTGTACCCGTCCCGGTGGGCAGCGTTGAAGAGCTCGACGCCGTCAAGCTTCAGGTCCATTATCTTGAGTCCGAGGGAATCGCAATGTGAACTGAACGGGTGTGGAGCGATGGCCAATCCGCCCTGAGCGTGGATAGCATCGATCGTCTCCTCCGCCGTCCGCCCTTTCGGGATGTCATCCGTCAAGAACAGGCCCAGGAGGTCCCCGTCCAGAGTCAATATCTCTGCCCCTGTCACGATCTCGACCGATGTGGTCAGCTTCTTCGCTTCGACCGCTCCTCGAATGGAGTTGTGATCTGTGATGCACAGAACGGCAAGCTGCCTCTTCTCAGCCGCTCTGACGAGATCGGAAGGGTGCGAGATGGAATCCGGGAAAGTGAGGAAGCTCACCCGTGTCAACCCGGAGTAGCGGCTGTGGACATGGAGGTCCGCCTTTCGAATCATAGGATCAGCGAGCGCCTGGGGACGCCCTCTCCCTTTGCCGTGCACAATGTGAGCGTGTATATAGATTGCGGATGCGACCCAGGACTCCTCGATGGCATATTCTCCCGGGACCCTGCTTACTGAGCAATCGGGGGTGTTGCACGCCTGGCTCATGATAATTCGACGATAATCATCCCATCCATTTGTCGCAAACGCAATAGGGAACCTAAGTAATCTAGGGGGAGAATCCCTGAGGTGTGCTGTACGCCAAATGGTCCGTTCGACGGCAAGGTCACCAGATTCTTCACGAGCCTTGTGCTCCCCGTGGATCCGAAGAGAACCGGGGAGTGCATAAGATGCGGTGCTTGCTGCAAGTTCCTTGTCACATGCCCATTCCTCGAATTCGAGGACGGTGACCCGAAGTTATCGAAATGCAAGGCGTACCTGATTAGACCTCTCCAATGTCGGAAGTACCCGAGAACAAAGGAAGAGCAGATTCACCAGCCGTGTGGATACTGTTTCAAGGATTGATTGCGCTAGCGGAGCCTCGACCATCTCTCCAGAAGACTGCAAATCTCGTCAGCGGGTTCTTTCGGGACCGCGCCAGCTTTCTCCTGTTCGCGAACATACTGGATTGAGGAGTCGATGGAAATGCGAGATGCCTTTGCCGTGACGCTCGCGATAAAAGAGGGCGCCACGGTTTCGTTGATTTTATAGTGGCTTAGTATTTCCTTGAGGTCGTAAGTGAAAGTTGTGACTCTATGGAGGTTCAGCATGGGGGTCCTTTCGCTCGAGCGCGGTGAGTAGGGCCTCGGTTCGTTGCTTCTCCTTCCCTTGTATTTCCCTCTATATCCGGCCAATGTTCATCTCCGATTGACCACCATAATTGCCGTTCTCTACTTAAGGGTTGACGGGGTACTGAAGGTAAAACCAGCAAGAGTGCAAAGCAATGGTTCTGCGAGACCGCATCTCCTTCATCAGAATGCGAAGGATTCCCTGCCCCATCTCCTATCGATGCCGCGGTACAGAATGACCGTTGCGGCGACCAGAGTGGCGCTTATGGTCAGGATGACGACCGTCGAGACCAGCCTGTCGTTGGTGAACCCGAACGAAAGGATGGTCAAGGCTATCAGGGGCGGTATGACCACGCCTGCGAACTTGGCCAACACCCTCGGGTCGAACAGGTAGCTGTTGGTCCGGAGACCCGTAAGGTAAGCAGTGGATGTGACCGTGTAGAAGGTTGTCGAATACGCCACGATCAACCCGATCCCGAGCATGTCCAGTTCCGATTGAAGGATGCTCAAGCCGATGAGGAATGCCGTGGAGGTGATCCCGGCCAGCATCGTGAAGAGCCGAAGCTTCGTCTTGATCATGCTCGCGACGCTGATCGGCAGCACGTCGAGGAAGGAAGGGGTGTCGAGCAGGTTCAGCCAACCGTACACGCTCACCCCGAAGAAGCCGATCATCGCGCCGAAGAATATCAGGTTGAAGTGGAGCGGAAAAGTGAGTATGGTCCCAAGGAACCAGAAGAGCACAGCGAGGAACGCCAGCGGCCCTATGTATGCGCTGACCACGGGCATTAGCGTCCTGCTCCTGATCAGGTCTATCCAATCCTTGGCCATGAGTGTCGAGTAGCTCTTCGCGAAAGAGAATCTCCTCGCGGTCGAGAGCATCTCCTCAGGGTATCTCTCCGATACCTTTCCGTAAGTTATCTTGATTGTGTTCACGGCAACGTACGAGAAAGCGAGGATCAAGACGACCGAGATCAGAATGTAGATCGGGTCGCCGGTCCTTTGAAGCATGATTGACGGGACCAGCTGCGCGAAGTCGTATCGGTGCGTGAAGTAGCTCCCTGCGAGCAGTGCCAGGATCGTCATCACGATGGCCGCGAACAAGGCCTTCCATCGGACGTACATCGATGACAGGAAGAACGAGAACGATATCCCGATCAGGAACGATAGCGTGATGGTCAGCAGCAGGAAGAGCACGCTGGCGGTCCTGAACCCGGTGAACGGGATCGTCAGTGCGAGCCCCCCGATGAGAGGCACGATGGAGTAGAGCATGTAGTAGATTGTGTCTTTGACATAGAACGCGAGGAAGACCGTCTTGAAGGTGACCGGGTGAATCCTTGGCGTTTCGAGGAGCATGCTCACTTTGCCTATCCTTCTCTGCGCCATGCGCTCACCGAACAAGGCGAAGCCCCCCACTGCGAGGCCGTAGACCAGGATTATGGAATGCAGGATGGTGTAGACCTGGGACATCGGAATTGATTTCAGCATCTGCTTCGACGCCATGCCGATGACGAAAGACATGAACAGGATCATCACGGGAAACATGAGGAATTGCGCTTGACCGATCATCGCAGCGTTCAGCCTCCGCTCCTCGATGAGCATCAGCCGGACGATCTTCAGGCTCCTGGATAAGCGGTTCATGAAGACCTGCTCCTAGGGTTTCTCGGTGTATCTCATGAACATGGAGTCAAGTGATTCACCCGCGCGCTCCAGCTCGCCGGGCGTGCCGATGGCGACTATCTTGCCCCTGTTGATGATCCCTATCCTCGTGCACATCTTCTCCGCGATCTCAAGGATGTGGGTGCACATGAACACTGTACCACCCTTGTTGAGATACTCGGAGAGATAGTCCTTCAGGAGCTTCTGGTAGTGAGGATCGAGTCCGGAGAACGGTTCATCTAGGAAGACCAAGGGCGGATCGTGGATGAGCGCTGCCGCCACCATCAGCTTCTGCCGGGTGCCTTTGGAAAGATCCTTGCACGGGACCCCTTGGACATCCTTCATGTCCATGAATTCGATCCATTTATCTGCCCGGTTCTCGAGGTCACCCAGGTTCCGGACGAGGCCGATGAACTGCAGATACTCCTTTCCAGTGAGAAAGGAAGGCGGGGATTCGACTTCCGGGACAATGCCTATCTTGCTCTTGACGATGAGAGGATCCTTGGCGGGGTCGAGCTGGAGGACCGTGCATTTGCCAGAGGTCGGCTCTAGTTGCCCCGTGAGGAGCCTGAGAAGTGTGGTCTTCCCCGCACCATTCGGCCCGAGGAGCCCGAACATCTCGCCTTTGTTGACCGTGAATGAGACATCGTCCACCGCGGCAAAGCCGCCGAACCGTTTCTGCAGTTGGGAGATTTCAATGACGGGTTCTGACATAGCGTGGCCTCATGAATCGGATACTGCACTCTCATAAGACCTTGGAAGAACAATAAGGCTTTCTCTCGTAGGTTATGCAAATGAGGCTCAAGGATCCGCAACCAACGCCTAGATGTGTCAAGTTCGATGCCAACGATCCAAGTCGAGGATGAAGCGTATCCCCATTGACCTCTCGCCATTGTAGTAAGTGGACCAGTTGTCGAAGAACAGCCCCTCTCTCTTGAACCCATAACTCTCATAGAAATGCCAGTTGCTGGCGAGGTCGTCCGCATATACCGACACTCGCCTGGAGCCAGCGTCCAATGCGTTGTTTACGAACCTGTCCACCATTGTTCTCCCCAGCCCCTTGCCTCTATGTGTCGAATCCACAAGCAGAAGCATTATCTCTGCATCGGCCTCAGGACGGTTGACCAGCAACTTCATCTCGGTCATCATGAAATTCCAAAGCAGCGAAGGGAGCCTCCTGACCTTGCCATATCTTCCGAGGAGGATCCTCGCACAAGCTCTGATCTCCGATGCGATCAACCTCCTCCCTGCTCCTCTGGAATCCTTGGTACGAGTGTCGCCAAAGATCACGCCGATTATCTCGCCGGAATCGAGGTATGCGATATCTGTCCAGTTCGACCATGCAGCCGCGATTTCCACATATGGCTCCATTATGCGCGTCTTATCCAGTTCCTGCGTGATGTGCTCCTTCACTGGCCAGGCTTCGGCTGCGAGCTGTGCGCATCGCGGAAGATCCTGGATGCGGTATGGTCTGAACTGGATTTCGGGCAAATTCTCGGGCAAAATACAGCGGCGAGCGGCTTATACTTTCACATCGATGGTCGAGGCGCGATCCTCGGTGCGGAGGATCACCACTTCTCCTTGTGCACTACTTCTTCGAGTGGTTTCCTCTTGGCGCTCCCGACCAAGAACTTCGTCAGTTTCGTCCTCATTCCGGAGTCATCGGCCGGATACCCGACGGGAGTGAATGCGACGACCTTGAGGTTCTCGGGGATGCCGAGTATCCTCCTCATCTCCTTCTCATCGAACCAGCCGATCCAGCAGGTGCCGAGCCCCAATTCTGCCGCCTGGAGCATGACGTGCTCCATCGATATCCCAATGTCGACCAGGTAATAGTCCATGTCGTTCCGCGATCCCGACTCCTTCGGGTTCCCGCACGCGACGATGACGACTGGCGCTTTCTTCAGCCAGGAATTGAGGATTCCAGTGCCCTTAGAAGCGATCTCAGCGATGGTCTCCTTGTTCCTGACAACCACGTAGCTCCAGCATTGCTTGTTCGCCCAGGAAGGCGCGAGCCTAGCTGCTTCGAGTATCTTGTCTATCTTATCGTCCTCGACATCCTGGTCTGAGTATCGGCGGATGCTCCTTCTAGCTCGAGTTAGGTCCACGAAGTCCATTGTCTCACCTGTTCATAGCCCTCTTGAACATTGGCACGGCGATGGTTAGCAGGACGATGCCGAATACGGCTAGTATGAGTATCTCAGATGATATCGCTGACACGCCAGCGCCGAGCACCATCACCTTCCTCATTGCAGTCGCGGCATAGGTGAGGGGGAGGAAGTTCGCCAGAGTCTGCATGTATGACGGCATCTGCTGGATCGGGAACATGACCCCGCTCAAGAACATCATGGGAAACATGAGCGTCATCATCACCATCGTTGCAGTCTCTTCCTTGTCGGCAAGAGATGTTATCAGAATGCCGAGCCCCACGAAGCTGAACACGGTCAGGAGTATGAGGAGTATCACGAGCAGGATGCTTCCGTGAATGACCACGCCAAAGAGCACTATCGCTAGCAGGAGTATGATGGCCCCCTGGATCATGCCCCTTGTCGATTGCGCCAAGACCTTCCCCAGTATGATTGCCCAACGGCTTGTGGGCGACACTAGCATGCCGTCAAGGGTGCCCATGTCCTTCTCGTAGGAGATTGCGTGCGGCAGACCCGTCATGAGTGACATCATGACGACCATCGCCATTATGCCTGGCGCCACGAACTCGAAGTAGTTCGTGTTCCCCGGCACGATTCCTCTGATTTGGACGCTGTATGGCATGAGCACCGCCGGCGCTTCCTGGAGCGAGATATTGTATGTCTGGTTGAGATTGTTCGCCGCAAACTGCGAACCCAGCCCCCCGATGACCTGCGTCAAGACTGCTTGTACCGTCGCCGATGTCTGTGGATTCGACTGGTCGGTCACGAGCGTAATCGTGCCCTGCCTACCAGCCAAGAGATTCGACGTGAAGTTCGAAGGTACGATGACACCGCCACTGACCTTCCCGTCCTGGATCATCGTCTTGATGTCATCAAAACCGGTGGCAGAGTGCAGGTCCATCATGTTAGTGTTATTGTTCACCGCTTCCAGCTTGGCGATGAAATCGCTGCCCAGTGAAGTGCCGTTGACCATAGCGTCCTGGTTGGCAATCGCGATAGGCGTGTGGCTTATGGTGCTCCCGGTCGGGAAGATGAATCCGACCATCACCATCATGAAGAGAGGCATAAGGACCAGCATGACTAACCGGAGCTTGCTCCTGCTGAACTCCAGCAGATCCTTCCAGCAGATCCACGCACTGTGCCTCAGAACCCTTCTCACGTCCATGAGCTCACCTGACCCTCCTGTTGGGGCGCCATCCGTGAGGACCGTCTCTTCGTGTCGGCTCAGGCGTCTTCGACGCATTGTCTCGCACTTCGTGTCCCGTAATGTGGAGGAACACGTCCTCGAGTGTCGGTTCGAGATTCTTCACAGTCCGAATCTGGGCGCCGTTCTTTCGAAGGGTGTCGATCAAGGTGTCGAACGAGTCATTGCCCACTGAGCTGACCTTGATACGCGTTGAATCATCTCGGACCACCGAGCTTACGGATTTCAGAGATTCAACCGATGACAGTATGCTCGTGTCGAGGTTCGGTATCTCGAACTCGAACAAGGTCGCGTCGTTCCCAGAGATGGACTTCTTCAGATTGGCCGATGTGTCAAGGGCTACGATCTTCCCATGGTCCATGATTCCAATCCTGTTGCAGAGCATATCCGCTTCACCCATCATGTGGGTTGTAAGGACCATGGTGGTGTTGTTCTCGATGTTGATTCTT
>JBGOXV010000051.1:0-9548 GCA_041479325.1 Thermoplasmata archaeon | reverse complement strand
GCCTCGATCCTCTGCGCTTCCTCGAAAAGGGGTTTCGCGTCGAATTCCACCCCCAGGAGGAGATCATCTATCGTCTCAAGGACAAGAGCGGCTGCCTTCGCATCGGGGAAGTCAGGATGGGCTTCTGCCAATAATGTGATGACATCGAAGTCTCGCTTCCTGCCCTCATTGAGCAGCACGCCGGCAACGCCGGAGATGACGCCCTCCTCGAAGGACTGGATGCCGTGTTGCTTCAGCAGTTCTCGACCCCTGACGGTGCTGGCAATCCCGAACACGAGGTCCGAGATCTCTGCGCTGTCTCTCAGCTCCGGGTCGACAACTAGCCCCTCGGGCGAGAGGATCATCTTGCACTTCTGCTCCTCCGCCCAGTCCACCATCGTGTAGGATATGGGGCGGATCAGGTTCGCAGGTGCCTGGAACTCCGATATGAAGGCGACGATCTGGTCGCCGCTCTTGCCCTTCTGACCAGCATATATTCGCACCGGGCTGAGAGGCGTGGCGTTTCGCACGAGCGATACCGTCGGGAAGTGCACGGAATCCATTATTCCGATGTGCTCCATGTCGAGGACCTTGATCAGGTAGTTCGCTGCGATCGAGCTGACCAGGCCTACGCTCGGGAACCCGTCGATGATGGTCGCGCCCTTGAGGTCCATTCGCTTGAATTCGTGAATCTTGATGTCGTTCCTGTCCATCGGGAATCGGGATGCTATGGCAAGTTTATAAGAGTTGGGAGAAGCGAGGGGCCCGGTCTGGTACGGCCCAGATTAGAATACCCTGCAATCCCCTTAAGGGCGCGGCAGGAGAGAAAGAGGCGAGAGAGCTCAATCACTCACGATAACTGAGGGCAGGCGCTCCAAAGAGTAATGAACCGCGCCAAACCGAACCCCGCGATAATTCCCCCCAACGCACAAATGCCCCGGGAAGTAACCCCCGGGGCTACCCGTGCTTGGTCATTCTGATTCTGATTGGAACGCTACATCATATGCGAAATTGCCCTCTCGCGCAATTGGCCCCGAAAGTTTCTTACGGAGGTTGAACATCCCAACGTACTGCTACAATGAGAGTGACAATCAACTGCGCGATGTCGGCCGATGGAAAGATCGCGCTTAGGACGAGGCACCAGACGAGAATATCGAACGAGAACGACAAGAAGAGGGTCCACAAGCTTCGGAACTCCTCTGATGCGATACTCGTGGGCGTGGAGACCGTTCTCAGCGACGACCCCAAGCTAACGGTCAACCCGAAATATGTGGACAACGCGCGGCATCCAGTGAGAATAGTGCTCGATTCCAACGGCCGGACGCCCAAGAATGCCCTCGTCCTGAACGGAGAATCGAAGACCCTAATCGTCACCAATGAATCCACCAAGAAGAGCTTCCTGAACGCTGATGTCATCCGAAGCGGAAAGAAGGAAGTGGACCTCCACAAACTCATGAAGATACTGGAGAAGAGGGGCATCGAGAAGCTCCTCGTGGAAGGTGGGTCCAGAGTGATATGGTCGTTCCTTGAAGCCGGGCTGGCGGATGAGGTCGTCATCTTCGTAGGTAGCATGGTCATCGGTGGGGACCGATCCCCCACGCCAGCGGGAGGAGCGGGTGCTCTGGACGAGAAGCACATAGTCGCGCTGACACTCAAGAGCGCCAGAGCCCTTGGCGATGGCGTCCTCCTGAGGTACGAGGTGGTGAAATGAGCGAGACGACTCCGCAACCGAAGTTCGTCGTCGACCACATGCTTGGCTCATTGGCCAGGTGGCTGAGGATGATGGGCTACGATACAATCTACGACAAGTCCCTTGAGGATGCCGACATGGCCAAGGTCGCTCGTGCTGAGGGTAGATTCATACTGACGCGGGACAAGGAACTGTCCAAGGAGCCGGGGGCGCTTCTTCTCGAGGATCTCGACCTGGACGCCCAGCTGAAGGCCATCGCGGCCAAGTTCGGCCTGAAGTTTCACGAAGAGCTGATAAGATGCTCGACGTGCAACGGCGAGCTGGTCGATCTGCCCAAGGATGCAGCTAAGGGCAAGGTCCCGGAAGGAGCGCACGCGGCAAACGAGAAGTTCTGGAAATGCTCCAAGTGCGACAAGGTCTATTGGAAGGGCACGCACTGGCTGGGGATCAATGAGCGCTTAAGGAAGCTGGGCCTCGCCTAGCGAGCTCGGACCTCGTTATGAGCACCGTGCAAGTGCTCGCTGATTATCTTCCCGCTCGAGGCGTTCACTATCATGGCACCGCCCTTGCCTTCCACGCACCACACGGGCAAGTACACTAAGCCCTTGGGCTCCATGATCACGGAATCCTTCTGCGGCCTCTGGCGCTCGATTATCTCCGAATGACCATAATCCTTGACCGTCTCCACATTCAGCTTGTATTCCTTTGAGATCAGGTCCTTGGCGAGCGTTTTCGCGCGCTCGTAATCGATCTTCGGCTCTCGCTTCGAGTGCGGAAGGTCGATGTCCTCCACAAGTTCGAAACCCCATCGCCAGGTCTCCACGTGGCTCGTGAGCGCGTTCACCGCGGCAATCCCCGCCTTCTGCTCGCCGCCCTCGAGGTTGAGGACGTAATGGAACAGGTAGTGAGGGACCAACTCCAACTCGAACTTGTGTCCCTGGATCTCGTGCCTGGCGAGATACTTGACGTCCTCAAGGAGAAAGTTGGGCTTTACTATCCGTTCTGTCTCCCCCTTTGTGCTCTCCACGATGACCGGAATGGCTTGCTCAGGGGGCTCGGTGAGCCTTTCTGGCAGCTCGTCTGAGATGACCTCATCGATCAAGCTCTTGCCGTTGACGCTCTCCACGCTCGCAAGCTGCATGTTGCCCAGCTCGTGCTCGATTTCCTCTCTGCCCCAGTAATGCACCCCGTTCGCTTGAAGGAACGATTGGACGGCGTCGTCTATCTTGCCGAGGGAGGCGACGACCTTCCGACCGGAGAAGCCCGACACGTTCTTGACGAAGTCCTGCACGTCGTCCACGATCATGTCGCTGGCTGCGAGGATGACGACTGAGATGTCGTCCCGCTTGCC
The DNA here is from genome assembly GCA_041479325.1 of Thermoplasmata archaeon. Lineage (GTDB taxonomy): Archaea > Thermoplasmatota > Thermoplasmata > UBA10834 > UBA10834 > COMBO-56-21. The sequence goes on along the minus strand of JBGOXV010000051.1, from coordinate 6,528 downwards.
GTAGAGGTACCCTTCCTTCTCCTCGATGTCGAAGTCCCGGGACTTCAGGATATCGACCATGTAGTCCTTGAGCGTGTTCAGCTGCTTCCCCACCGGTGAATGCTGGGGCGCGATAAAAGGCCTTCTGAGGCCGCTGGCGGGGTCGGGATAAAGTAGATAGCCCCATGGACCTGATATCGAGGGAAGAGGCGAACAGATGGCAAAGAAGGTAGGTACTGTACTTGGTCACAAGACGTGGCTGCCAGTCGTACTCTTCGCGGCTGGTGTGGCGCTGATCTTGGCTGCGGTGGCCGCTGGGACAGCAGACATGAGCCTGTTCATTCTGTTCCCTGTCTTCACGGGCACAAGCCCCCTATTCGTCACAGGGGCGCTACTCATCGTGATGAGCTTCTTCGTGGGCTTCGCGCTCATCATGATGGGGCAACTCGAGGCGCTTCGGCACGTCCCCGATATGCCACAAGAGTTAGAGGCGGAGATCCACGGCGGTGCCATACCCGAATCGCACAAGACGAAGCCGGACTTCGCTGGCCTCATACTCATCGGGCCTATCCCGATCGCCTTCGGGTCGGACCGGTCGATTGCGATATTCATGCTAGTGGTCGGGGTGGTCCTTGTGATGGCCTTCATCATCGCAGCCGTTTTCTTCCATTAGGAGACTCTCAGTGACCTGATCTATGGAAACCCCTCTCGAGGCTGAGAGCACCCTGAGCTCTGAGACCGTCTCAACATAGTACTGAAAATCATGGCCGCTCTTGCGCACTGCCCTTCCGATCGCACGCTCTAGGTCCTCTTTGCGTTGCCGGATCCTCTGAGCTTCCCTGAGCACGCCAAGGCGCTCCTTGTCCATCGGTCAGGCCTTCTTGTTCTGCTCGCAGATGTCGATAAAGGCCTGGAACATCTCATAGCCGTTGTCCGTGTGCTCCACTTCCGGATGGAACTGCAGGCCATACAGGGGCCTCGTCGTGCACTTCATAGCCTGGATCAGACAGGTGTCCGAGTGGGCAAGCGCAACGAAGTCCGGCGGGAGCTGCGTTACCTCGTCGTTGTGGGATTCCCATGCCACGAAGGTGTCCGGGAGGCCTTTGAACAGGTCATCCTCGTCATCTACCATGACGAGCATCTTCCCGAACTCTGCGGTCTTCGAAGGTCCAGCCTGACCCTTCAGGTGCATGGCCATGAACTGATGCCCTGCGCAGATCCCGAGGATGGGCATGCCGGCCTTGTCGATGTACTCCCCGCACTTGCCCATCTTCTCGCTATCGAGCCCGACCCGAGGGGCGCCGCCCGAAAGGACCAGCCCGTCCGCCTTGATGTTCTCAAGAGGGGTCGAATTGGGAATGATCTCGCACTCGACGTTGAGGTCCCTCAGCACTCTCCACTCCCGGTGGGTCCACTGACCACCATTGTCAACGACCAAGATGCGCATGGTGAAAGGGAAGGTTCGGGGGATATAAATCATCTACTGATTCCACACCACCTCAGATTGACCTGGGTTCGAAACCACTCCATCCAGATGGCCATTTCGCCACCACAAGAATATATAAAAGCCTCGCATGCTTGATTGTTGTTGAACCGTGTTACTGTGGAGTGAGGGGCTTGGACGAGATAGAGGTTAGAGGGTACTGTGAAGGGGATAGGGACGCATGCAGGCGGCTTTGGGAGGAGCTTACAATCTGGCACAGGGAGATTTACAGCGACCCAAGAATCGGAGGAACCGAACCAGGACTCTATTTCGACGAGCATCTCGCGAAGACAGGGTCTGAGCATCTGTTTGTCGCTGTAGCCGGTGGCAAAATCGTTGGATTAGTGGGCTATCTCGTGGAGGATGAGGAAGTCGAGATCGAGCCACTGGTTGTGACCAGGTCGCACAGGGGCAGAGGCATCGGCTCGATGTTGCTCGCCGCAGTGGTGAAACGTCTCGAGCGGACCGGGATCAAGTTCCTGACGGTCAGACCTGTGGTGAGGAACACGAAGGCGCTCGAATTCTTCAGGACCCGTGGCTTTGACAAGGTCGGAAGGGTTGAGCTCTTCATCGACTACACCGGCGGCAGCTGGAAGAAGGATCTCAGGCTGTTCGAGCTCGATTTCGGATACTGATCGGTCTATTCCCATTCGATCGTTGCCGGAGGCTTGTTCGTCACATCGTAGACGACCCGGTTGACCTTGGCCTTCATCTCGTTGGTGATCCGGCAGGATATCGTCTCCAGCACATCATGCGGGATCTTCGAGTAGACTGCGGTCATGGCATCGACCGAATCCACTGCTCTGACGGCTATAGTCAATCCGTATGCGCGTATGTCCCCCTGAACACCGACGCTCTTCACTGGGAGGAGCACCGCGAAATACTGCCAGGGGAGCTTCATCTTGCCCTTGGAGGCGGCTATCTCGATCTCCTCCTCCACGATCGCACAAGCATCCCGGACTATTGCGACCGATTCGCGCGTCGGCTCCCCCATGACGCGTATTGCGAGGGCGGGTCCCGGGAACGGCTGCTTCTCGGCGACTTCGATCTTGAGGACCCGGCCGACCTTGCGCACCTCATCCTTGTACAGGTCCCTCAGAGGTTCAACGAGCTTCAGGTTCATGTCCTTCGGCAGTCCTCCGACGTTGTGATGTGACTTGATCGTGTCCCTCAGGCCGCCACCGCTCTCGATCCAGTCGGGAGCGATCGTCCCTTGGACGAGGAACTCGGCGCCGAACTTCTTCGCCTCGCGCTCGAATATCCGGATGAACTTCTCACCAATGATCTTCCTCTTCTGCTCCGGCTCGGTGACGCCCTTCAGGGCGTCGAAGTACTCATCGCTGGCGTCGACCACCCTGTGGTTCACACCTAGGCGTCCGAGCATCTTGTCGACGCTTTCGGTCTCACCCTTTCGCATGAACCCGGTATCGACGTAGATCGCGAGGAGCCGCTCGCCGATCGCCTTGCCGACCAGCGCGGCGCACACCGTGCTGTCGACGCCACCCGAGGCGGCGATGATAGCCTTCCCCTTCACGTCCTGCCTGATCTTCTTGATCTGCTCCTCAATGAACTTCTCGGCGTTGAACATCTAGCCCTCAACTTCCTTTGAATCCTGGGCGATCTGGTCTTTCATCTTCTGCCTGTAGTCGAGCAGAGCCTTCCTGATCTTGCCGTCCTTGAGCGCGAGCATGGCAGCGGCGAGAAGAGCTGCGTTCTCTCCCCTGTCCAGGCCCACGCCAGCAACGGGTACACCCGGCGGTATCTGAACGACCGACAGGATCGCGTCGAGGTTGAGCGTCCCGCTGACCGGGACTCCTATGACCGGCTTGATGGTCCTGGCCGCGATCACTCCGGGGAGAGCTGCGGACAGTCCCGCTATGGCGATGAATATCTCAGCATCCGCCTCCGCGACCAGCTTGTCGACCAGCTCAGGCGTCCTGTGAGCGCTGGCGATGCTGAGCTTGTACTTGATCCCGAGCTCCTTCAGGACAGCGATTGCCTTCTCGGCCACCTTCATATCGCTCTTGCTGCCTAGAACAATCTGGACACTCATGGTAAAAGGTAGAAGGATAGTTTGTAGAAAAATGTTTGCTGCTCACGACTTCATTATCGCGAGCAGGAACACGCCAATCGCCGCGAGCGCGCCAATCACGGCCGCGATGATGTATACGAACGCGTTCCAGATGACGCTGGACAGGTTGACCTTGATCATGTTGACGGAGTCCATCCCCATGACGACCCATAGTATCCCGACGACCAGGCCTATGACGAGCAAGGCCACGCCGATCATCCGGCTCTTCCCGCTCCCGAAATAAGCCGTGAATATTCCCGCAAGCAACATGAACAGCGCGAAGACCAATATGAGCACTGTCAAGAAGTCCATCAGATCGATTGTCATCAACTTCACCTCTCTTGGGCCAGATAGCTCAGAACTTTATCCCCGTCAGGGTCTTGGTGTCAATAACGCCTGGAATCGAGCGGACCTTGTCGACGACTACTTGTCCGAGGAGGTTGAAATCCTCTGCCTCGATCTTCGCGATCAGGTCGTACTCTCCGAACAGGGGGTGCAGCTCGACTACCTCCTTCACCTTGAGGAGCTCGTTGTAGACCTCATGTTCCTTTGCCGGCGCAGTGCTTATGAGTATGAAACCCACGGCCATCTGGTCTTCACCTATTTCGCGTAATGGGGTGTCCTGTCATAAAGCTTTCGACTTTTGAGTTCTCCAGGAGAGCAGGTAACGAGGATGCTGGAAGACGTGGATGACCGCGACGGGGGCGGCATGTTGTTCAATGGAGATTCGAGTGATGAAGACCCACGAGAGTACGCATCCCGACAGACAACCGACTTCAAACGTGCTTCCTGCGAGCGGAGCGTCTCAGGACCGTATCCCATGTGGGCAAGCTGCTCTGACCCCCGATTCCTTCGACGACAAAGGATGCCGCGGCCGCGCCGACCCATGCGCACTCCTCGAGGGGAAGCGATCGCGAAAGCCCAGCGTAGAATCCCGCCCGGAAACCGTCCCCTGCTCCCGTGGTATCGACGACCTTGTCTGGCTGCACCGTGCCCACGGTGATCTCGTCATCATCGGTCATGATCCTGCTTCCATCTCCCCCTCTCGTGTTGATGACCATCTTGACATGCGAGAGCAGCTCGACGTCCTTCTTCAGGTTCAGGTACAACATCGCCTTCTCCAGTTCGGCCGAGTTCACGAACAGAATGTCGCTCTGGTGGAGGACGGACTTGAAAGTCTTCGCGGTGTAGACGTAGTGAAGCTCCTGTGCGGGATCGAAGGCGACAGTCTTCTTCTTGGCCCGGGCTCTCTTCGCGATCTTCAGCGCGTACCCGGGCCTGCCCGTCCCGATGTGCACGAACTTGGAGCTGTCGGCCGTGTGAGTCCTCAACGGAAGTTTGTCCTGCAGCTTCATCGCCCCCTGGTCCACGAACCCTATCTGGTTATGGTCCTTGTCCGAGACCATGATTATGAAGGGTGTCCTCGCGCCATGGACCTTCACGACATCCGCTGTATCGACCCCGCTCTTCCTAAGAGCCTCCATGAAGGTGATCGGAAAATCATCGCCAACATGGCTTGCGAGCGCCGTCTTCACTCCCAGCGACGAGGCGATGCGGGCAAGGTTCGCACCAGTCCCTCCCCACAGCTCATGCCTGCCGAGAAGCTCGACCGTGGTATTCGGAGAGGGGAACCTCTCGGCATTGTAGATGATGTCCAAGGCGGTGTGACCGTATGCGCCAAGGAAGTTGCTAGCTCTCAATTCGTATCTTCCCGGTGACCGTATCTGTCAGGACGCACTTGATAAGTTCGGCGGTTCTGCACTTCTTCCGCAGGTCGGTCCGGTTCGGAACAATGAGGCCTACGTTCCCTCTTTCCAGCTCCGGATGTAGGCCTGCTGCTCCTTCGTCAGTTTGTCTATCTTGACCCCGAGCGTCTGCAGCTTGATGTCAGCGACGAGCTTGTCCAGATGATCCGGGACGTCATACACCTCGGGCTCGAGCGTCTGGGCGCTCATGTCGATGTACTCCAGGCAAAGCGCCTGGATCGAGAAGCTCATGTCCATTATCTCCACGGGATGGCCCTGTCCAGCGGCCAGGTTCACCAGCCTGCCGTCCGCGAGCAGGTAGACCTTCCGTCCGTTCTTCAGCCGGTACTCCACCACCGACTCGCGCACCTTCTTGTGTCCTTTGGACATCTTCTCCAGAGCCGGTATCGAGACTTCATTGTTGAAGTGGCCCGAGTTCGCCAGGACGCACCCGTCCTTCATGACCCTCAAGTCCTCAGAAGTCACCACATCCTTGCATCCAGTGGCGGTGACGATGAAATCTGCGTTCTTCGCGGCTTCGCTCATCGGCATGACCGCGAATCCGTCGCACTTCGCCTCGATAGCCTTTATCGAATCGACCTCGGTGATGGTCACGTCCGCCCCCATGCCCTTCGCTCGCATCGCGATCCCGCGTCCGCACCAGCCGTAGCCAGCAACGACGAAGTTCCGCCCTGCGATGACAAGGTTGGTGGCGGTCATAATCCCGTCCATCGTCGACTGGCCAGTTCCGTACCGGTTGTCGAAGAGGTACTTCATGTAGGCGTCGTTGACGTCCATGACAGGGAACTTGAGCGCACCCTCCTGGGCCATCGAATGAAGCCTCGCAATACCTGTGGTGGTCTCTTCGTTCGCCCCTTTCACCGTCCTAAGCAATTCCTTTCTCTTGGTGTGCAGGAGGAATATGAGATCGGCCCCGTCGTCAATCACAAAGTCGGGCTTCATGTCGAGGACCTTGTTCAACGATGCGTAGTAGTCCTTGCTGGACTGGCCCCTCTTGGCGTAGGTCTCCAGACCGTATTCCTTGTTGAGAGCGTACGCGACTGAGTCGTCTGTCGAGAGCGGGTTGCATCCGGTGAGCCTCACCTCGGCCCCCGCCTCCTGTATCGTGAGCGCGAGCACGGCGGTCTTCGCCTCCGTGTGCAAGGCCATTCCGACCTTCATGCCTTCGAAGACCTTCTCCCTGACCATCCGCTCTCTGATCTTGCCGAGGACCTTCATGTGGGTCCTAG
>JBGOXV010000050.1:0-9560 GCA_041479325.1 Thermoplasmata archaeon | reverse complement strand
CTGGTTCCGTAGCGCTCGTTGAGCTCGACCATGACCCTGTTCGGCGCGAGGTCTTCGAGCGATATGAGCGCCCTCTCCGTCCCGCCGATTATGAAGTATCCTCCGGGGTCGCACAGGTCCTCGCCAGCGTCGACGAGAAACTTGTCCAGCTCCTCCGCGCTCGGTTCCCGGTCCGTCTCCATGTTGTCCCCGTGCAGGTTGCACTTCTTGGACTTGATCATGACTGGCAGGTCGCCGATGTGTACTTTCTCTGCCTCCTTCTCGATGCCGTCTTCGACTACCGTGAACTCGAGCCATATCGGCGCGGAATAGTTCAGGTTCCTCAGGCGGGCTTCCATCGGGAACAGGTCGTGCGTCGCGCCATTGGCTTCCTTGATGAGCGGCCTCTGGACGGAGATCGTGGGCCTGGCGTTCGGGTCGATCTGCCCAGTCTTCTCGTCCCTCTTGCGGCCGATGTGGATCTCGATGATCTTCCCTTCGGTCCTGTCCGGATCGAGCTTGATTATGCCCCTCTCGGTCTCGTCCGGCGAAGACCTGACGTTGTCCACTATCTTCTGCATCCTGCTGTTCGGGTGGTCTATTGTCGGCAGGAAATCGTCATACGACGCTGTGTGATGATTTACAATACTTCTTTCCCTGAAATAGGTTTCAACCAATTCTCTCAAGGATTCACCCCCTGACTACCAGCCTGTAGCATACGGAGACACCGCTGGTGGCGCTTCTCCTCACTACCTTCACAACCATTCCCTCTTCCACGGGCCCGGCTATGGCATCCAAAGCGCGGATGCATGGGTCCGCCAACCTGATCTTAGGCAGTTGGTCCTTTGTCAGTTTCAGTTCTTTCAGGACCTTCTCGGCCTCCTTTTCCGGCAGGAGATGATGCTCGGGAACGAGCTCATGCTCCAAGACGTTAAATTCTTCGGCCATCTCTGATTCACCTCAACAGCTCAGGGCTTTGCGTTGAGAAGCTTCGTATCCATGCACATCCAGAGGCGCAGTTTGAGGCGCTCCGCGGGCCCGCGGGGATTTTCGAGACTTGTCGGTTAGGCAAAGTCATTCGAACCCCGGGCCACCTGCTTAAAAGGCAGATGCTCTTTCCAGGGAATCTTATACATCGAGAATGCATGAGATTCCTACCTAGCTGAGCTACGGGCCCTGGGCGACATAGATGGATTACCCTAGGCTGCATTAGCAGGCCGTGTAGGAACACCGCCTATATAATGGTTTCTTAAATTACCACCATTTTGTGACAATGTCGGCTTTTTCGTATTTGTATCCAACACATTTAATTAATTTAACAAAATAAAATATGTATTTCCTCGCAAAGTTTTTCAATCTTCCGCCTGCGACTCCTGTGAAAAATCAATGCTCAGCATCAATCGCTCGCACGGAACATCCTGACGAGGATCTGCTTTTCGCACGGATTGTGCGGGGTGCAGTATTATATAGAAATAGTGTTTACCTCAGCCCAGAGGTCGAAGTCACTTGATGAGCCAGGAAAAGATTTGCACATCATGCGGCATCCGCTTGGTCAGGAAGACGGAGACGACTTTCCTATGCCCGAGCTGCGGGAAGGCCACCATCGGAAGGTGCATGAATTGCAGGGACCAGAGTGTGCACTACAAGTGCCCTGAGTGCGGATTCGTTGGACCTTGAGGTGTTTTTTTGGGAGAAGTCGGGCTGCAATATAGGATCTTACCTGAGGGTTTGGAGATCGACCTGGACGTCCTCCTTGCGAGCATCAAGAAGTCGTTGCCAGCGGGGGCGAATCTCAGAGCTTCCGAGCAGAAGCCGGTCGCCTACGGCCTGAAAGCGCTGCATGTTCTCATCGTCATGGACGACAAGAAGGGCGGCTCCGAGGTCGTGGAAGAGGCTTTGGGCAAGGTCCCCGGAGTGCAGAGCGTCGAGATGATCGAGATGGGCCTGCTCTGAACATTCCAGAATCAAGAAGTGAAAGAGGTTTTGGGAAGGAGTTTGTCGGGCTCACGCCTATGCTTTCGGTGGAGGCAGGATGAACTTGCCCTTCATCAGGTACTTGGTCTGATTTCGTGCTCGCCTGATGATGTTCTCCGCCTTCTCGTAGAGCTCTTGCCGGCTCATCTTCACCCTCGCGATGCCTTCCCCGATCGCAGCCATGCCGACGGCCGCAGCCTCTCTCGGGAAGACCTCCCATTCGTCCATCGTCGGGACGATGTAGTTCGTGTTGAGGCCGTTGTCCTCAGCGGTCTTCGCAATCTCCATAACGGCCGCGACGCACATAGTGTCGGAAATTGTCTTCGCCCTCACGTCGAGGGTGCCCCTGAATATTCCAGGGAATCCGAGTGAGTTGTTGACCTGGTTCGGGAAGTCCGACCTGCCGGTCGCGACGACCTTCGCGCCCGCCTCGAGTGCCTCCCACGGCCATATCTCAGGTATCGGGTTGGCAGTGGCGAACACGATCGCGTCATCGGCCATGCCCTTGACCCACTCCGGCTTGACAGTGCCGGGTCCTGGCCTCGAGGCAGCGACCAGTATGTCTGCCCCCTTCATCGCATCGGCGGGTCCGCCCATGACCTGCCCCTTGTTGGAGTGCTCGCACATGAAGAGTTTCTCTTTGAACTCGGCGCGCACCTCGTCGCACCTGCTCATATTGAGCGTGCCCTTGGAGTCGCACATGACCATGTTCTCCCACTTGTACCCTGAAAGCTGCATGATTCTCGAGATCGAGATGTTCGCGGCGCCTGCGCCCACGAACGCGGCCTTCATCTCGGACGGCTTCTTGCCCACTACCTTTGCAGCGTTGATCGCGCCTGCGGCGACGATCGTGCCAGTACCCTGTTGGTCATCGTGCCAGACGGGTATCTCGCACTCTGCTCTCAATCTCTCGAGCACGTAGAAGCATTTCGGCTGAGAAATGTCCTCAAGGTTGACTCCGCCGAGCGATGGCTGAAGGATTTTGACAGTCTCGATGATCTTGTCGGGATCCTTCGTGCCGAGGCAGAGCGGATACGCGTCTACGCCGCCCAAGTATTTGAACAGAAGAGACTTGCCCTCCATGACGGGCATGCCGGCTTCAGGCCCGATGTCGCCAAGACCCAGTACCCTCGTACCGTCGGAGACGACCGCGACCGTGTTCCATCTGTTCGTGTGGATGTATGACAGTTCCTTGTCCTTGTTGATCGCCTTGCATGGCTCGGCCACGCCAGGCGTGTACCATATCGCGAAGTCGTTGAAATCACGCACGACGCACTTCGCGACGATCTCAATCTTGCCCTCGTAGAACGGATGGTAGATCATGGCCAGCCTGGCTGGCTCGTAGGCCTTCTTCAGAAGCTGATCCACGGAGATCTTCTCAAGGGGTTTCCCCATGATCTTCTTCGCGGGGGCCTTCTTCACGACCTTCACAGCTCTCTTCACTGGCTTTTTCGCAGGTTTGGATTTCTTTGGCATTCGAATCTACCCCAACATTTTCGTCATATGTCGAAAGTCGTTGAGCGGATTTCCCGATTCAATCAACTTGACGGACGATTTGTGCAAGAACGGGGAAGGATTCTGCCGATTAATAGGTTATTGTTGTACATTTCGGGCGCGGGCACGCCCAAATAAAAGCGCCAACGAGAAATGAACATATTAACGGCAAGAAACGATTCACTACGCTGATGAAGGCGTTGGTTCTTGACGGATACACGGACGAGCCCGCGTGCCTAGGTGTACCGCCTTTCATCTCGCCCTATGTAAGATTGACCTTCGGCGCCATCTCAGCTGCAGGCGCGGAGCCGGGCTACGCCACGATCAACCAATGGCGGTCACGCTCGCTGGACCTCGAGAGATACGATCTCCTCGCAATCGTGAGGAACATCGCCGTGCCCGGTAAGTATCTCAGGGGAATGCCTGCGAGCGACAGAGAGCTCGTGGAGGTCACGGCGAACTTCAACGGAAGGATTGCGGCCAGCTTAGGCTCGAACCCAAGTTCGGTCCCGAAGGAGTTGAGAGAATCCCTCGATCACGTTTCGACTGGGGATTTCGATGCCTCGGTCCATGATCTGGTTAAGGACGGGAATTGGGAGGATCGGCGCAGGACCACAACCGAATGGAATTCGTGGCTTCTCAGGGGTGCGGGCGCTTGCGCCATGCATCCCGATCACGGCGGACCTCTCATCGCAGAGGTACAGATGTACAGGGGATGCGTCAGGTACATGTCGGGCGGCTGTGACTTCTGCGTGGAACCGTTGCTCGGGGAGGTCCTGTTCCGACGGCCCAAGGACATCCTCGAGGAAATGGTCGCCCTCTCGAACGCTGGCGTCAGGAACTTCCGGCTGGGCGCGCAGTCGTGCGTCTACTGTTACTTGTCCAAGGAGGTCGGAAGATCGGAAACGCCGACTCCAAACCCCGACGAGATATCCAAGCTGCTGAAGGGAGCGAGAGACCTCGTGGACCCCGAAGTGTTCCATGTTGACAATGCCAACCCGGCTGTGATCGCCGAGCATCCGGCTGAATCGCGCGAGGTCACCAAGGCGATCGCGGAGAACTGCACGAGCGGGAACGTGCTCGCGTTCGGGCTCGAATCGGCCGATCCCGTGGTGGCGAAGGAGAACAACCTGAACGCAACGGCCGAGCAGACATTGACTGCGATAAGAATCGTGAATGACATCGGAGCGAGGCGGGGACCCACGGGTCTTCCGCTGGTCCTCCCCGGCATCAACTTCGTTTGCGGCCTGAAGGGCGAATCGAAGAAGACCTACCAGCTCAACCTCGATTTTCTGAAGAAGGTAGTGTCCGAAGGGCTTCTCCTGAGGAGAATAAACATCCGCCAGGTGATGCCGATCCGCGGGGAGTTCCCGGGAGTCGTCTCGAAAGCTGACTTCATGAAGTTCAAGCGTGCGGTCCGAGAAGAAATCGATGGCCCGCTCTTGGAGAAGCTGGTACCCGACAAAACGGTGCTCAGGGGAGTCTATACCGAATTGCGGGAAGGCGGCCGGACCTTCGGCCGCCAGGTGGGAACTTACCCTCTGCTGATCTCGATACCCTACCCGCTCGACATCGGCCTAAAGATGGATGTCGCTGTTACTAGCAGAGGATTCAGAAGTGTGGAAGGCGTGGCCTATCCGGTGGACGCGAACACGGCGACACTCTCGATGCTTCAATCAGTCCCAGGGATAGGCAAGAAGAGGGCGATGGCCATCGTGAGGGGAAGACCCTTTCCCGACCTGGAGAGCCTCTGGAGACTGTTCGACGAGCCGAAGGCGCTCGAGTCGGCGCGGTTTCACCTGACCGTCGGCAACGTAGACAAGCAGCAGTAGTCAAGTTATAGTATACAGCTCCCGATTTGAGGGCTTAACAGAGGGAAGTAGCTCTTGGACGCAGTCACGGCCGCGAAGTATCCATTCCTCAAAGAGTCGGCTAGATTCCTGAAAGATACAGGGCCCTCGCTCGATCAGCTCGTGGAGAGCATGGCCTACGAGCAGGCTCGCCTGCGCGGCAGGGACCGCGTGATGGAAGCCCTCGAACTGGGCAAGATCGACGACCACCCGATGACATCCAAGATCGACGCGGCCCTCGAACTCCTCAGCTATCCCGTGGCGAGGATGATCGTGTCCGCCGTGGCGGATCCGCAGTTCGTGAAGAGGTACGCCATCTCAGAGGCGAAGAAGGCTGACGAACGGCTGAGGAAGGAGGAGACATCGTTCATCACCAAGGTCGCGGAGGAATTCGGGCTCAAGGTGGCCCAGGAGGACGGAGGCCTGGCAGTCGATTTTGCCGACTTCCTCCGCTTCTCGGCCACGATGAGGAACAAGGACTGGAAGCTCGTGAACCAGCGAATGGTTCGCGGTAAGGTCATCGTGACAAAAATCAGGCTCGTGAGGTTGATCCAGCAGATGCTCACGGACAAGATATCGGCCGAGCTGCCGCTCGATGTGAACGAGACCATCCTGAGCACGTTCGCATCTGACATCGACGAGATCAGGCGAGTCCTGGAGGAGAAGAGGGAGCAGTACAAGGCGAAGGGCATGGGGAGACTGAGCATCGTCAGGTTCCCGCCGTGCATGAAGAAGCTGCTCAACATGATACAGTCAGGGGAGAACGTGCCCCATACCGGAAGGTTTGCGTTGGTCGCGTTCCTCCACACTCTAGGGATGGATTCCGAGGAGATTCTGGAGACCTTCTCGTCTGCACCGGACTTCGACGCAAGCAAGAGCAAGTATCAGATCGATCACATCACGGGCGAGATCTCGGGGACGGAGTACACGCCCCCCGAATGCAGCACGATGAAGAGCTACGGCATCTGCTTCGATCCGGACGAGCTGTGCAAGTGGATCAAGCACCCGCTCAACTACTATAGGAAGAAAGGCAGGAAATTCCGCTCAGGGTAGCGACTTCCAGATCATCCACGCTCTCTGCAGGGCGGTTATGTTGCCAGCCAGCCCGAAGTATATCATCATCCACGCGATGAGCGAGTACCCGAAGATGTCGCTGATGTTCAACCACGTGGTGCCAGAGACCGCGAAGAAGTACTGGACGAGCGACACGACGACCAGGACGGCCAGCCTGTCCGCCCTGCCGAGTATCCCCCTGTATTCCCGGCTGAGGCCCAGCGCCTGCGCCTGCGTGCCCATGTAGCTAGCAAGCAGGACCCCTATCACCGCGAACAGCCCGAACGAGACCGGGGACAGGCCACTCATCGCGATAGCTCCCAGGATGATCGCGTCCGAGTACCTGTCGATCACGTGGTCGACGAAGTCCCCTCGCTTGGATGCCTTCGAGGATATCCTCGCGACCTTCCCGTCAAGCGCATCGAAGGCCCCGCTCAGCAAGACAAGTGCTGCTGCGAACAGGAGAGCGTGTGCCCAGTCCAGAACATAGAAGAACGCGGCCCCGATCGCCAAGCAGAGGGATATGAGCGAGAGGTGATTCGGGTTGACCTTGCTCAGCCGCTTCGCCAATGGCGAGAGCATCTTGTCCGCCTCTCCCCTGTAACCGTCTAGAACCAGCCGAGCACCTCCTGGCTCCAGTCAACACAGCCTGCGCGATATTTCTTTCTTTCTCCGGAGATTATCTCTTCTATGGCCGCTCCGACCCTCGCAGGCTTCTTGTGGGTCGTGTCGATCTCGAGGACGACCGGAACGCTCCCCATCGCCTCGATGAGGATCACATCGACAGCTTCGGCTTCGACGTTCTCCCTTACCTTCTTCTCGCTCCAGCCCTTTGCCCTTAGCCGTTTCTCGAGAACAGCTGGAGAGCACCGCAACACAACGGCGATATCCGGGTGGAGCAAGTGGGAGAGGTGACCTTCAATGAGCATGTCCGTATGCAGCTTGTCGACCTTCTTGGCGAGCCTGGTGGTGTTCACAACCTTGGTCTTTCGCTTGGAATCGTATCCAGTGGCCAACCCCAACTCGTCTATGAGTTGGCTCACCTGGACCACGCGCATGCTCTTCACGAACGCGCACGCGCTCGTCTTGCCCACGCCTGGAGTGCCCGTGACTGCGACCCTCATGCGATCAGCCTCGAAATCTCCTCTGCGAACTCGAGCTTCATTGCTTCCTGCCTGATCCGGCGCTCCACGTCCCTCACGATCCCGATAAACGCCCTCTTGTCCACCGGAAAATCGATCCCGCAATCGATGTTCATCAGCACGAGGTACTCGGGAGGTGATAGTCCTATCCTGACAGGCTTCTTCGGCGCGGCGGGTCCGATGGCGTCGAGCGACATGCGCCCGCTGCTGCCCTCGTTCATCATCCAGACTATCCTCCGCACCATGTTCCACAGGAAGCTCTCTGCCTTGAAATCGACCGCATAGAACAGACCGTGATGGTCGGAGACAACGATGGAATCTATCTTCCTCATAGGGTTCCGCTTGTCCTTCCGAGCGTATCCCGAGAAATCATGCACTCCAACGAACCGCGCGGCTATCTGCCTAATCAGCGGAAGGTCTTGGTCCCTTCGGGCGAGATAGTATCTGTACCATCGTTGCCTGGCCGCGCGCGGGTTGAAATCCTCCGGCACGTCCACGGCCGAATAGGCCCAGATGTCCTCCATCTTGGAGTTGATGGCGGAGCAGACCTCCTTCGCCAAGAAGCGCGTGCGGAACGAGATGATGTTCCCGAGGGAGCTTACGCCGCGATCGGTCCTGCTAGAGCTCCGGTAGCCGCATTCCCGTGGGGACTTGATGGCATCGACCATCTCGAGAGCCCGCACGAGCGAGCCCTCGACGGTCAGTTTGGCGGGCTGTCTTTGGAAGCCGAAGAACTTCGAACCATCGTATGCGAACTTGAGGGCTATCCTCCGTTCCTGGTGCACGCCAGCGTTATCTGCTACAGAGTTAAATACCTAGGGCATCTGTGCGTGTTTCGTGCCCAGGTTCAGGGTAGTGCTGGTCGAGCCGCGACACGACGGAAACATCGGGGCGATTGCCCGCTCGATGAAGAATTTCGGACTCGACGATCTCGTGCTCGTGAGACCGTGCCCTGTCGGTGAGGAGGCAACGAAACGCGCGATGCACGGATTGGCGGTGCTCAAGAACGCCCGCACCGTCCGGACCGACGAGGAAGGTTTCGACGGGATGGATTTCGTAGCGGCAACTTCCGGCGTGGACACGCTGAACGAGAAGAAGTTCTCGAGGATATCTTTGACGCCTCGAGAATTCGCCGAGAAGGTCAAGGGATCGAATGCGTCGATCGCGTTGGTCTTCGGACGAGAGGATTTCGGTCTGGACAAGGAGTTGCTGAAGAAGTGCGATTACCTGATCACCATCCCGGCCAATCCGGATTACTCGATACTCAACATCAGTCACGCCGCGGCGATACTGTTCTACGAACTCTACGCGTCTGTGCTCGTGAAGTGGAAACCCAGAGAGGCTGGGAAGCTCGAGAGAGAGAAGATGAGCGAGTACTTCTCGATGCTCCTCGACACGATCGACTACCCGCCTCATAAGAAGGAGAAGACGAGGGTCATGTTCAGACGGATGATCGCGCGATCCGTCCCGAGCCAGTGGGAGTTCCACACACTTATGGGAGTACTGGACGGCGCCATGAAGAAGGCCACGGACGGCGAGTTGCCAAAGAAGAGACCGCGCAAGAAGACTCTGAAAGAGAATTGAGCACCCCCCAGGTTACGGCGGGGGGCGCATAGTTTGTTTGTTGTTTTTTGGGGGAGAGTTTGTCTGTTTATCCTCATACTTGTCCGAAGCTCATCGGATTCCGCTTGGGAACAAGAATTGCGCGCCCCCCAGGTTACGGCGGGGGGCGCATAGTTTGTTTGTTGTTTTTTGGGGGGAGAGTTTGTCTGTTTATCCTCACACTTGTGCGAGGTTCATCGAGTGCTGCCTGGGGTCTCCGATGAAGTCCATCGCGGGTGACGTCGTTCCTTCGAGCGAAGGAATCCCGGTCACGATCCCGATCAGCTTGATGTTGTTCCCGAAGTCGGGATCGATTCTCGCACCGAGCTTCACGTTCGCGTCCTCGCTCAGCTCCTTCGTGATGCCGTGGAAGACCTCGAATGTCCTCTTCAGGGAGAGGGAGGGGCCGCCCGTGATGTGAATCAGGGCGCCAGATGCTCCCTCAAGATCGACATCGAGCAAGGGG